>NZ_JBEFST010000008.1:0-229611 GCF_053483675.1 Mycolicibacterium sp. XJ1819
CCAACCGCGCAACGAGTCCGCGGCACTTGGCCGCGTACCTGTCATGCGGACGGTCAGGAACCCGCCGAAGCGGGGTTTCCCTCTGGGACGCCGTCGCGCTCTGCGGTGTTATCCGCGTCGCGACGACGAATCAACAAGTTACGTGAGGGACTACCGGGAGTCAAATGGGCTGGTGGGGCGGGCGTTTCGGCTCGGCCCCCGGTGCGCACCCGTCGAGTGCGTTTTACCCCGGCGAGTCAGTCAACGCGTTCGATGCCTGCGATATTCCGCTTGCCCCGGCGCAGCACCAACCACCGCCCGTGCAGGAAGTCGGACGCCTGCGGCGCCCAGTCGTCGCTTTCGATCCGAACGTTGTTGACGTACGCCCCGCCCTCGCCGATGGTGCGGCGTGCCGCGCCCTTGCTCTGCGCGAGCCCGCTGGCCACCAACAGGTCGGCGATGGTGTCGGGGGCCCCGGGCTTCAATTCGGCCACCGAGGCCTCCCGCAACGCCGCGGCGAGCGTCGGCTCGTCGAGCTCCACCAACTCGCCGCGACCGAACAGCGCCTGGCTGGCGTGTTCGACCGATCGGGTCGCCGCCTCGCCGTGCACCAGGTCGGTGAGTTCGCGGGCCAGCCGGCGCTGCGCGGCCCGCTCATGGGGGCGTTCCTCGGTCGCCACCTGTAGCTCGGCTAGCTCATCTGCCGTCAAGAAGGTGAACCAGCGTAGGTAGCGGATCACGTCGGCGTCGGCGGTGTTGACGAAGTACTGGTACCAGGCATACGGCGTCGTCATCGCCGGGTCCAGCCACAAGCTGCCCCCGCCCGTCGACTTCCCGAACTTCTGCCCCTCGGAGTCGGTGACCAGCGGGGTGGTCAGCGCGTGCACGGTGGCGCCCGCCTTCTGACGGACCAGCCGGACCCCGGCGATGATGTTGCCCCACTGGTCAGACCCGCCGATCTGCAACGTGCAGCCGAACCGGCGGTGCAGTTCCACGTAGTCGTTGGCCTGCAGCAGCATGTAGCTGAACTCGGTGTAGGAGATGCCCTCGCCCTCCAGGCGGCGCCGCACGGTGTCGCGGTCGAGCATCACATTGACCGAGAAGTGCTTGCCGATGTCGCGGAGAAACTCGATCGCCCGCAGTTCACCGGTCCAGGTCAGGTTGTTCTCCACGATCGCACCGGTCGGCGAATCGTTGAACTCGACGAAGCGCTCGAGCTGACCGCGGATCCGGTCGGCCCACTCGGCCACGGTCGCGGCATTGTGCAGCGTGCGTTCACCGGCGTCGCGGGGATCACCGATCATGCCGGTCGCGCCGCCGGCCAGCACGATCGGGCGGTGCCCGGCCTGCTGAAACCGTCGCAGCGTCAGCAACGGGATGAGGTGGCCGGCGTGCAGGCTCGGCGCGGTCGGGTCGAAGCCCGAATAGACGGTGACAGGTCCGTCCCGCAGTTCCGCCGCCAGGGTGTCGCGGTCGGTGGACTGCGCGATCAGCCCACGCCAGTCCAACTCGTCAAGGATGGACACGCCCGTAGAAGTCACAGCGTCAATCTTCTCGTACTAGTCGCTTCCGCCGGGAGCCGGTGCGCGCGGGCTGCGCCGATACAGCGACACCTCCGGTCGCCCGGCCAACCACATCCGCCACGGCCGGTCCGCGGCCTTGCTCACGCCGACCCGCGGCCCGGTCAGCCCGGCTTTGTGCTCACCGAGTTCGAGTCGCACCGGGCTGCGCGAATCGAACAAGTCGATCCCGTTGTCGTCCATGATGATTCCCAGCGCCGAGCACAGGTTGCCGGGCCCACGCGCCAGTGCTGCGGGCCGAACCGACTCACCACGACGTATCTGCGCCACCTCCTGACCGGACTGCAGCGCCGCCGCCCGAAGCAGCACCGCGCCCGCCACCCCGTCGGTCGCGCAGACGACGTTCGCGCAGACGTGGATGCCGTGACTGCGGTAGGTGTACAACCGGCCCGCGGGCCCGAACATCACGGCGTTGCGCACCCCGGGGCCGCGATACGAGTGCGCCGCGGCGTCGGGCCACGGCCCGTCGGCGGGTCCGCCGTAGGCCTCCACCTCGACGATCATCGCGGTGACCTGCCGTCCGATCAGGGTGGCGCCCAGCAGTCGTCGCGCGGCGGTCAGCGGATCCACGGACAGCAACTCGGCGCTCACTCGAGCGATTGTGCCTGCGGTGTTGACATCGCCCGCCGCCGGGAGGATATTCAACACATGATGACTTCATCGAGTGATGAATTAGTCCGCCGGGGAGTCGGGCCCGTCGTCGACATCGACCACCTGCGCGTCGTACGTGGCAAGCGCACCGCCATCGAAGACCTGTCGGTGCGGATCGCCCCGGGCACGATCACCGGCCTGCTCGGCCCGTCCGGGTGCGGTAAGACGACGTTGATCCGCTCGATCGTGGGCAGCCAGGTCATCACCTCGGGTTCGGTCACGGTGTTCGGCCAACCCGCGGGTTCGCGGCAACTGCGCCGCCGGATCGGATACATGCCGCAGGCGCCGACCATCTACGACGACCTCCGGGTGATCGACAACGTCGGCTATTTCGCTTCGCTCTACGGTGTCGGCGCACCCGCGGCCGATGCCGCGATCGATGCCGTCGGACTGGACGATCATCGAACCGCGCTGTGCAGCAACCTATCCGGCGGCCAACGTACCCGCGCTTCGCTGGCCTGCGCCCTTGTCGCGCGTCCCGATCTGCTCGTGCTCGACGAACCCACGGTGGGCCTGGACCCCGTGCTGCGCGCTGACCTGTGGGAGCAGTTCCACGAGCTGGCCCGGCGCGGCGTGACGCTGCTGGTGTCCAGCCACGTGATGGACGAGGCCGATCGCTGCGGGGATCTGATGCTCATGCGCGACGGTCGGCTGCTCGGCCACCTCACCCCCGACGCGTTACGGAAGGAGACCGGATGTCAGTCACTGGAAGAGGCGTTTCTGTCCATCATCCGGCGCAGCACCGCGGCCCCAGCCGGCTGACACTGCGCGGGTACCCGGCGACCACGGCCCGCATCCTGCGTCAGCTGCTCGCCGATCACCGCAGCATCGCGATGATCCTCGTCGTGCCGGTGGTGGTGCTCAGCCTGATGTACTTCATGTTCGGCGACGTGCCGGCGCAGCCGGGCGCGCCGTCGGGCTTCAACACCGCCTGCCTGGTCCTTCTGGGCCTGTTCCCGATGTTCATGATGTTCGTGATCACCTCGATCACCATGCAGCGCGAACGGGCGTCGGGCACGTTGGAACGCATCCTGGCCACCCCGCTGCGGCGCATCGAACTGCTGGCGGCATACGGAACGGCGTTCTCGATCGCGGCCGCCGTCCAAGCCACCGTGGCCTGCATGACCGCGTTCTGGCTGCTCGGTTTCGACACTGCGGGCAGCCCTCTGTGGGTGGTGCTGATCGCCATCGTCAACGCGGTGCTCGGTGTCGGACTCGGCCTCGCGTGTAGCGCGTTCGCGCGCACCGAGTTTCAGGCCGTGCAGTTCATCCCGTTGGTGATGGTGCCGCAGTTGCTGCTCGCGGGGATCATCGTGCCCCGCGCCGCGATGCCGAACTGGCTGGAGTGGATCAGCAACGTCATGCCAGCCAGCTACGCACTGGAGGCGCTGCAACAGGTCGGCGCGCACCCCGGGCTCACCGACGTCGCCGTGCGCGACATCATCGTGGTGGTCGGCTGCGCGATCGCCGCCCTGTGCGTGGCCGCCACGACACTTCGACGAAGGACACCGTGAGACCTTGACCAGCCACACCGAACGCAGACGTCCCGGCCGGCCACCCGGTACCTCCGATACGCGCGAGCGAATCCTCGGCAATGCACGAGAACTGTTTGCCCGCAACGGGATCGACAAGACCTCGATCCGGGCGGTGGCCGCGGCCGCCGGCGTGGACCCGGCCCTGGTGCACCACTACTTCGGCACCAAGACGCAACTGTTCGCCGCGGCGATCCAGATCCCCGTCGACCCGATGCAGATCATCGGCCAGTTGCGGCAGGTCCCGGTCGACGAGATCGGCCACACGCTGCCATCGCTGCTGTTGCCGCTGTGGGATTCCGAGATGGGTAAGGGGTTGATCGCGACCCTGCGGTCGATACTGGCGGGCAACGAGGTCGCGCTGTTCCGCAACTTCCTGCAGGACGTCATCGTCAAGGAGGTCGGGTCACGCGTCGACGATCCGCCGGGCAGCGGGCCCGTCAGGGTGCAGTTCGTGGCCTCGCAACTGGTCGGTGTCGTGATGGCCCGCTACATCCTGGAGTTGGAACCGTTCGCATCGCTGTCGGTCGAGCAGATCGCCGACACCATCGCCCCGAACCTGCAGCGCTACCTCACCGGCGAGCTACCCGGAGTCCGCTGACGCGCGCGCGAGCAGGCGGTCATGCTCGGCGTCGTCGGTGACCGTGACGGCCTCGTCGATCAGCAACACCGGGATGCCCTCGTCGATCCGATAGGCCCGGCGAAGACGCGGGTTGTACAGGCACTCGCCATCGATCAGCAACAGTGGCCCGCGGTCCTGCGGGCAGACCAGGATGCTGCGCAGCTTGTCGTCGCGCACGCCCGTGAGGCTAACCGAGGGGGATGCTGATGCCGGCGTTCGGACCCAGGATGACGGGCACCGGACCGCCACCGCCGCCCTGCGACATCGCGGCCTGCGCCTGCTGTTTGCGCTGGTAGGCGATCGTCTCCCGGAGCGCCTGAACCAACGGAGTCTGGTGCGGTCGACGGTCGAGTGCGTCGGCGAGCGCCTCGGCGTTCTCCTGGGACGGGCGGAAACCCTGGGCGCGCAACTTCATCGCGTCGTCGATCAGTTTGGAGACCTGACCACCGCCGTCGCCCTGGCGGTACTGCTGGTAGATCTCGGCGAGCAGTTGGTCCGCTGACACCTTCTGCGGTTCGCTCTCCGCCTGCTGCTGGCCGGCCACGGGCTTCGAGCAGTCGTCACCGGTGCAGTTCTGCCCGGGTGCCCGGGTACCTGCCGGAACGCTGGGCGACTCGGTCTCGGTCGGCTGTGCCGGTTGTGCGAGCGCCGTCGAGGCGCCGAATCCGGTGGCGAGCATGGCCGCGACGGCCCCCGCGGCCAGACCACCGCCGACGGCGCGACGCCAGTCGAAGCGTTGTTCACCGGTCTGCGTTGCCATGCATTCCTCCAGCGTCGGCTGTTGTAGCACCCTGAACCTAACAGCGTGGCGACCTCGCGGCACGGTTGCGCCGGTCAGCCGCCGGCGATCTCCGCGCGGACCGCGACGGTCAACCGCTTGTACCGATTCGTATCGGGATCCAGGTACCAGGCGTTACGCGAGGGTTTGGGGATGCCCGCGTCGCGCAGCGGGGTGATCAGTGGTCGGCAGGAGGCGCTGAGCGCCATCTTCGGCACCACGTGCACGATGTCGGGCGGATTGCCGACCGGCAGGTCGGACAGCGCCTCGGACAGATCGGCCGACGGAATACTGCCTCCGGGGCGCAACTCCAGCGCGGTGATCGCGAGCTGACGATCCCCCGCCTTGACGCCGTAGGTGGCAGCCAGATCGACCGACCCCAGCCGACCGACGGCATCGTTGACTGTGGAGGCGAACACCGCCCCTCGCGCCGTGTCGATCACCTGGCCGCGGTTGTCGACCAGCCAGAAGTCCCCGTCTTCGTCGCGGCGGAAAAGGAACTCGGTGGACACCCACGTGTCGGCCGGGGCGAAAACCCCGCGTTGGACCGAGGCCCGCGGGTCGATCGGGCCGCGCGGGCGCGCCAGCAGGACCCCGACCTCGTTGGTCTCGGCCCTGCGCACAAATCCGCGGTCGTCTTCCAAGATCAGATCGTCGTCCGCGTCGTAGGCGGCCAACTCGACGTCGCCGCCGCCGGGCAACGGCCTGCCCTTGCTGCCGATCTTGGCGCCCGACACGTTCGCCAACACCGCCTGCCCGTCGGTGGTCGCGAAGAATTCGACCACGTGGGCCGGTTCGAACACGTCGAGCAGGCGCTGCCACAGCCCGGTGGGCATGCCGGAGCCGATGAACAGCCGCACCGGGTGGCTGCCGGTCAACGAGAACGCCGGATCGTCGATGACCTCCCGCAGCATCGCCCAGGTGTAGGTCACCACGGTCACGCCGTACTGGCGGATCTCCTGCACGAACCGGTCGGGCCGCAACCCACGCGACAGCGCGATGCGCGACCCGCCCACCGTCGCGCCGCCGAGCGCGACCAGCAGTCCGGACTGGTGATGCAGGGGGGTCAGGCAGTACACGGTGTCGCCGCGGCCGAGATTGGCCGCCGAGGCGGTGCCGAACGCCGACAGCGCCCATCGGTAGTTGGTGATCTGGCGCGGAACGAGCTCCCCGCCGATCGAGCTGAACGCGATGAACGCCAGGTCGCGGGCCAGCCCGGGGTTGGGCCGATACCAGCCCGGCAGGTCCACCACGTCGGGATCGATCTTCTCCATGTCCACGACGTCGTCGGTGTCGCTGGGCAGGTTGAGGTCACGCGCCTCACCGCCACCGAGCACCAGCACTCTGGTGTTCAGGCGCCGCGCCGCGTCCAGGTTGCTCGGGTCGGCGATGATCTCCGACACCGCGCCCAGCCGGGCGGCCGCCACGATGTCGGCGTCGGGCGGAATGAGGACGGCCACCGCCCCCAGCCGCGACAGCGCGGCGATCGCGACGAACGCACTCGGCCGGGTCTCCATCAGCACGCCGACGCGCGACCCCTGCCGCACGCCGACCTCGATCAGCCCGCGCACCACATTGTTGATCCGGCGGTCCACCGCCTCGAAGGTGTGCACACGACCGTCGAAGAGCAGCGCCTCGCCGTTGGGGGCGTCACGAGCCTGCTCGGACATGATGCGGCCGAACGAGATTCGGGTGTGGTCGTTGATCTGTCCGAGACGGGCCAACCGGGGCAGGGTGCGCACGGTCTCCACCGCCAGCGCCCTGGCCGACTTGTTGGCCGCGACAAGCGTGTCGGCGGCCGAGCGGGCGAAGTTGAACGCCATCTCGGTGGCGGCCGCGGTGCCGTGCGCCACCCGAGAACTGAGCGAGACGCCGCTTTCGCTGGGCAGTTCGGGCTGCAGCGGCATCGGGGTGATCCCGTCGGGCATCTCCGGCGCACCGTCGATCCACCTGACCCACTGGGCGACGGTCGGCCACGTCTGAGACGACGCCTTCGAGCCGACGACCAACCCGAAATGACCTGCGCGAATCATGTATTCATAGACGTCAGCCTTGGGCGCGGCACGCTTGATGCCGCGGACGGAGGCGGGCTGGCCGATGTCGTCGACCTCGCCGACGACGGCGAGGACCGGGCAGTCGATGTCGGAGAGCGTGACCAACTCGCCGTGGATCGAGAACCCACCGGTGATCATCCGGTTGTGGGCGATGAACTGCTTGAGCAGTTCGGAGATCGCCGGGCCCGACCACGCGATCCAGCCCTCCGAGGCCAGGAAGCGCCGCTGTTGTTCTCGCGGCAGCAGCGCTTCGCGGTCGTGCAGTTGCCGCAGGAAGTCCAGCCGCGACTGTGCGGTCTTGAGCGGGTCGAGCATCTGGAATCCGGTGCGCGCCAACCATCCCGGGATGTCGATGCGGCTGAACACGTGGTCGGCCATGAAGTCGGCGGCCGCGGGCGCGAGGCTGGCGGGCAGGTTCATCGGAAGCCCCGCCAGGGTGTCGACCGGTGCGCCGAACGCGATGATGCTGGCCAGATCCTTGGACCGTCGGTAGGCCGCGGCCTGGTAGGCGAACATGCCACCCTGGGAGTAACCGGCCAGGTGCACGTCGGCGCCGGTGACCTCCTTGACGGTGTCGATGGCCTCGCTCAGCGCGACAACGTGATCGGCCAAGTTGCGGTTCATGCCCCCCTCGACCTTGTCGGGGGAACCGAAGTCGATGACCCAGGGGTCGATACCCGCCTTGTGCAGGATGCCCACCGCGCCGTCCTCGCGGGTGACGTCCCACATGTCCGCCGACATCATCATCGGATGGACCATCAGCACCGGTGGCCCCGGCGGCGTCGAACCGGGTCGGGCGTCGGGCGGGAAGTACCGTCGCAGCCGGTACATCGGCACGCTCTGGATGATCTGGAACGGTGACGGCACGGCACCGGTCTCCAGGCCGCCGTAGCGCAGCACCTCCAGCCCGTTTTGCGCCGTGGCCACCAGCCGCTCGACCGGCCTGGTAATCGCCGACAGATCCACCACGCGCACTCCCGTTCAAGGCGAGGTCCACTCCCCCGATTGCAGTCGCCATCATGGCACAGAGACCGCTGATCGAACGGCTACATATCATCGCTGGCGAGATGGCGAATCTGATCAATGTCGAGCGCGCGAGCGTCAGTTACGGCACCCGCACCCTGCTCGACGCGGTCAGCCTGGGCGTCGACGAGGGCGACTCGATCGGCGTCGTCGGCCGAAACGGTGACGGCAAGACCACGCTGTTGCAGGTGCTGACGAAGACTCGCGAGCCCGATTCGGGCCGTGTCACCCACACGTCGGGCCTGTCGGTGGGCTTTCTGCGCCAAGGCGACGCCTTCGCGGCTGGCGCCACCGTGCGCGGCGTGATCGTCGGCGGCAGACCCGACCACATATGGGCCGCCGAACCCGACACCCGCGCCGTCGTCTCGCACCTCCTTGCCGACGTGGACCTGGACGCAGACGTGGCGCAACTGTCCGGCGGGGAGCGGCGCCGGGTCGCCCTGGCCCAGGTGCTGCTGGCCGGCCACGATGTGCTGGTGCTCGACGAGCCGACCAACCATCTCGACGTCGAGGTGATCGGCTGGCTGGCGGGCCACCTGAGGGCGCGCCCCGCCCGGGCGCTGGTGGTGGTCAGCCACGACCGCTGGTTTCTCGACGCGGTCTGCACCCGCACGTGGGAGGTGCACGACGGGGCCGTCGACGGCTACGACGGCGGCTATGCCGCCTACGTGCTGGCGCGCACCGAGCGGGCCCGGTTGGCCGCGGGCGCCGAAGCACGTCGGCAGAACCTGATGCGCAAGGAGTTGGCGTGGCTGCGGCGCGGCCCGCCCGCGCGCACGTCGAAGCCGAAGTTCCGCATCCAGGCCGCCAACGAACTGATCGCCAACGAACCTCCGCCGCGGGATTCTCTTGTGCTGCAGCGGTTTGCGACAACCCGGTTGGGCAAGGACGTGTTCGACCTGCACCGGGTGCGGTTGGAGGTCGGTCCGCACGTCATCCTCGACGGTCTGGACTGGTCGATCGGCCCGGGCGCACGGATCGGGTTGGTCGGCGTGAACGGCACCGGCAAGACGTCGGTGCTGCGGCTGCTGGCTGGAGAGCTGCAGCCGTCGGCCGGCACGATCAAGCGCGGCGCGACGCTCAAGATCGGCTACCTGAGCCAGGCGTTGACCGAGGTGGACGGCGCCGAACGGGTCATCGACGCGGTCGAGAACCGCCGCCGGGTCACCGAACTGGCCGGTGGCCGCGACATCTCGGCCGACACGCTGCTGAGGGACTTCGGGTTCAGCGGCGACAAGCTGACCGCACGGATCGCCGAGCTGTCCGGTGGGGAACGGCGTCGGCTGCAGTTTCTGAGGTTGCTTCTCGACGAGCCCAACGTGCTGCTTCTCGACGAGCCGACCAACGACCTGGACATCGACACCTTGACGGTCATCGAGGACTACCTCGACGGCTGGCCCGGCACGTTGCTCGTCGTCACCCACGACCGGTACTTTTTGGAGCGGGTCTGTGACGTCACCTACGCCCTGCCCGGCGGCGGGCGCTGTGACCTGCTGCCCGGTGGCATCGAGCAGTACCTCGCCGATCGGGAGGCGGCCGCGGCGGCCGAGGCACCGTCTCGACCTGAACCCGTGCGCGGCGAGTCCGCGGCCGCACGCGAACGCCGGGCCGGCAAGGAGATGGCCCGCATCGAGGGCCAGCTGGACAAGCTCGAGTCGCGGATCGCCTCGCTGCACGAGGCCATGGCCGAGGCCGCCGCCGACCACGTGCGCCTCGGCGAGCTCAACGCCGAGTTGCAGGAGCTGACCGCCCGCAGGGAATCGTTGGAGGAAGCCTGGCTGGCCGCCGCCGACGGCTGACGCCGCACGTAGGGTGGGTTGATGAGGCGCAGACCGATCGCGGCCACCGCCCTCGTGGGGGCCGCGCTGCTCCTTGCCGGGTGTGGGTCGTCCGACGAACCCCAGCCGACGGTGACCGTCACCGAACCGGCCCCGACCACCACCGGCCACGCGCCATCGGCGCCGACACCGGCACCCCGGGCCGGCGTCGCCGAGCCCGCCCGGCCGGGACTGGATCAGTGTGTCCGCCTGGCTCCCACGGCCGACGGGCGTTATCAGATCTACGACGCGGGCACGGCGGTGGTCGTCTTCGCCGACGGCCGCCTGACGCTGGAATCGGTGACCCCGGCCGACGGCTGGACCCATCGCGTCGACGACCAGCGCCCCGACGAGGTGGAGATCGAATTCCGCAGGGGTGCTGAGGAACTCGACCTCGAAGTGGAGATCGACGACGGCCGTCTCGAGGTCACCGTCTGCAACGACAAGGACTGACGCGGCTTAGCCGGCCAGAACTTCGCGCAGGAACCGCACCTGGTCTGAAATCACCCGCTTGCGGACGTCATCGCGGTAGAAGTCGAAGTGCGCGACGTCGTAAGCACGTAACTCACCGAGGGGCGCGCGACGGGCGAGCTGCGGCGCGTCGGGAGCCTGAGTCTCCTTGTCCTGTATGCCGATACACACCAAAAGCGGTGCGCTCACGAACGCAGCGTGATCGCCGGGCCGGTAACGCCACATGTCCAGCAGCGAACGTGGGGTCACCTCGTTTCGCCAGGTGGCGCTCGTCATCGCATCGATGGTTCGCTGCGCTTCCGAACTGGCCATCACGGCCAGTTCATTAGGACCTCCGACCTGCTTGATGTAGGCGGGAGACAGGCGCAGCGCACCACGCACAGCGTCGGCGATCATGGCGCCGAGCAATCGCAGGGTCGCCGTCGTCGAGCGCCCCTCGACCTTCTTGGGGAAGCCGTTGAAGGGGATCTGGGCGATCACCGCCGCGATGCGCGGGTCGCGAGCCGCGGCGGTGACGACATGACCGCCGCCCAGCGATGTCCCCCACAGCACAATTCGATCCGGGTCGATCCCGGGGTCGCGCCGCGCGTAGGCCACTGCGGCGGCGATGTCGTCGAGCTGACCGTCGATGTCGACCAGTTGGCGTGGCAGACCGGAACTCTCGCCGAGGTGGCGGTAGTCGAACGTCAGCGCGCGATAACCGGCCGAGGCGAAGTCACGCGCATTCGCGGTGAACGCCGGGGTGTCCTGGGTTCCGCCGAAGCCCTGGCACATGACCACGCAGGGCCCAGGTGTGGCGGCGGGGTCACCGTAGAGGCGACCGGCGCAGGTCTCTCCGCCGGATTCGAACGTGATCCGTGCAGTCATCCCCGCAACCGTCGGCGCAGCCGATCGGCGCGCTCACGCACCACGTCCAGCTGCGCCGTGACCCGGCTGGGCGCCGTGCCCCCGCGGGCGTTGCGGGCGCTGACCGAGCCCTCGATCGTGAGCACCTCACGGACCTGCGGCGTCAGGTCGGGGTGGATCGCCGCGAGTTCGCCGTCGGCGAGGTCCTCGAGACCGACGCCGCGGGACTCCGCCACGCGTACCGCGGCGCCCGCGGCTTCGTGGGCCACCCGGAACGGCACGCCGCGCCGCACCAGCCACTCGGCGACGTCGGTGGCCAAGGTATAGCCCAGCGGCGCCAACTCGGCCATCCGGTCGACATCGAACCGCAGTGTGCCCACCAGCCCCGCCATCGCGGGCAGCAACAGTTCGAGCTGGGCCACCGAATCCAGCACCGGCTCCTTGTCTTCCTGCAGATCACGGTTGTAGGCCAGCGGCTGGGCCTTCAACGTGGCCAGCAGACCGGTGAGGTTTCCGATCAATCGCCCGGACTTGCCCCGGGCCAACTCGGCGATGTCGGGATTCTTCTTCTGCGGCATGATCGAGCTGCCGGTCGACCACGAGTCATGCAGTGCGACGTATCCGAATTCGGTTGTGCTCCAGAGGATGATGTCCTCTGCCAGCCGGGACAGGTCGACACCGATCATCGAGAACACGAACGCCGCCTCGGCGGCGAAGTCGCGCGCGGCGGTGGCGTCCACGGAATTGTCGGCGGCCGTGTCGAACCCCAACTCGTCGGCGATCGCGTCGGGATCGAGGTTCAGCGACGAGCCCGCCAGTGCGCCCGAGCCGTAGGGCGACTCCGCGGCGCGGTTGTCGAAGTCGGCAAGCCGGTCGACGTCGCGCAGCAGTGGATGGGCGTGCGCCAACAGGTGGTGGGCGAGCAAGATCGGTTGCGCGGACTGCAGATGTGTCTTCCCGGGCATGATCGCGTCCGGATGCGCCTCGGCCTGGGCGACCAGCGCCGCGACCACCTCGAGCACCCCGTCGGCGACGCGCCGTACCGCGTCGCGCAGCCACATCCGCAACAGCGTGGCCACCTGGTCATTTCGCGAGCGGCCGGCCCGCAGGCGGCCGCCCAGCTCCTCCCCGACGCGGTCGATCAGGCCCCGCTCGAGCGCACCGTGCACGTCTTCGTCGCGCGCCGACGGCCGGAAACTGCCGTCGGCCACATCGGCGGCCAGCGCGTCGAGGCCGGCGAGCAACCCGTCGCGCTGCTCCTCGGTCAGCAGGCCGGCCCGAAACAGCACCCGCGCATGGGCTTTGGAGGCGGTGATGTCGTAGGGCGCGAGCACCCAGTCGAAATGCGTGGACTTGGACAGCGCCGCCAGCGCATCGGACGGCCCGTCGGCGAACCGGCCGCCCCACAGCGAGCCCTCGTTGGTGCTCATCGGCGCCCCCCACACACCCCTTCAGCGCGAGCAGACGCAAAGTCCGCGCGACACGCCGCGAAATGGCGCATTTCGCGTCTGTTCGCGCTCATTGGGAGAGGTCCCGCTGCGCGGAGATCTTTGACGACAGGCCGTGGATGTGCACGAAGCCCTTCGCCGCCGACTGGTCGAAGGTGTCCCCCTCGTCGTAGGTGGCCAGGTTGAAGTCGTAGAGCGACGTCGGACTGCGCCTGCCGTTGACCGCGATGTGCCCGCCGTGCAACACCATCCGGATCTCGCCGGTGACGTGCTCCTGGGTCTTGGCCACGAACGACTCCAGCGCGGTCTTCAACGGCGAGAACCACAGGCCGTCGTAGACCAGTTCGCTCCACTTGCGGTCGGTGGTGCGCTTGAACCGTCCCAGTTCGCGCTCGAGCGTCACGTGTTCGAGTTCTGCGTGGGCGGTGATCAGCACCATCGCACCAGGGGCCTCGTAGATCTCGCGGCTCTTGATGCCCACCAGCCGGTCCTCGACGACGTCGAGCCTGCCGACGCCCTGTTCACCGCCGCGGCGGTTGAGCTCCTCGATGGCCTGCAGCACCGTGACGGGCCTGCCGTCGATCGACACGGGCACCCCACGCTCGAACCCGACGATCACCTCGTCCGGTGTGCTCCAGTTGACGGTGGGGTCCTCGGTGTACTCGTAGACATCCTTGGTCGGTGCGTTCCACAGGTGTTCGAGGAACCCGGTCTCCACCGCCCGCCCCCACACGTTCTGGTCGATGGAGAACGGCGAGCGTTTGGTGACGTTGATCGGGATCTCGTTCTCCTCGGCGAACGCGATGGCCTTCTCCCGAGTCCACGCGTAGTCGCGAACCGGCGCGAGCACCTCCAGATTTGGTGCCAGCGAGGCGAATCCGACCTCGAAGCGCACCTGGTCGTTGCCCTTGCCCGTGCAACCGTGCGCGACGATGCCGCCGCCGTGTTCACGAGCCGCGGCCACCAGGTGCTTGACGATCAGCGGCCGGCTCAGCGCCGACACCAGCGGATAGCGGTCCATGTAGAGCGCATTGGACTGGATCGCGGGCACGCAGTACTCGTCGGCGAACTCGTCGCGGGCGTCGACGACGACGGCCTCCACCGCACCGCAGTCGATGGCTCGCTGGCGGACGACCTCCATGTCTTCACCGCCCTGGCCGAGGTCGATGGCCACGGCGACGACCTCGCGGCCGGTCTCCTTGCCGATCCAGCTGATCGCCACCGAGGTGTCCAGGCCGCCGGAATACGCCAGGATGACGCGTTCGGACATCAACCCTTCTCCTTTTGTTGAATGCTTTCGAATCTGGTGGCCAGTTCGGCGCCGGTCATCGGCTCACGCGCGACCACCAGGATGGTGTCGTCGCCGGCGACGGTGCCGACGACGTAGGGCAGGGCGGCGCGATCGATCGCGCTCGCCAAGTAGTGTGCCGCACCCGGCGGCGTACGCAGAACCGCCAGGTTGGCACTGCAATCTGTGGACACCAGCAACTCAGCCAGCAGCCTCGACATGCGTTCGGTGCCGCCGGAGACCCCGCGGACCGGGCTGCCGTCCTCGGGAACGACGTACACGCCGACGCCGCCCGCGCCGCGCAGCTTGATCGCGCCCAGTTCCTCGAGATCGCGGGACAGCGTGGCCTGCGTGACCTCGATGCCCTCGTCGGCCAGCATCGCGGCGAGTTCGGTCTGGCTGTGCACCGACTGCGCCGACAGTATCGAGACGATGCGCGCCTGCCGGCCCGCGCGGGTGGCGGCCGAGGTCATCTCGACCCCATCCCGCGCTGTTCCAGCAGCCACACCAGCAGCGCCTTCTGCGCGTGCAGGCGGTTCTCGGCCTCGTCCCACACCGCGCTGTGCGGGCCGTCCATCACGTCGTCGGTGATCTCGTACCCGCGGTGCGCGGGAAGACAGTGCAGCACAACGGCATCGGGATCAGCGGCTGCGAGCAGGTCGGCGTTGACCTGGAAGGGCTGAAACGGGCCCACGCGATCCAGCCCGTCGTTCTCCTGCCCCATCGACGTCCAGGTGTCGGTGACCAGCACGTCGGCGCCGTCGGCGGCGGCCTGCGGCTGCGCGGTCAGCGTCACGCTCGCCCCGGTCTGCGAGGCGCGCTTCTCGGCGGCCGCGACGAAGTCCGGGTGCGGCTCGAAGCCGGCCGGCGCCGCGATGGTCACGTCGATGCCGGCCGTCACCCCGCCCAGCATCAGCGAATGCGCCATGTTGTTGGCGCCGTCGCCGAAGTAGGCCAGCCGCAACCCGGCCAACGTGCCCTTGCGCTCGGCCAGCGTCTGCAGGTCGGCGAGCACCTGGCAGGGGTGGAACTCGTCGGACAACGCGTTGACGATCGGCACCCGGGCGCCCGAGGCCATCGCGGTCAACCGGTCCTGGGCGAACGTCCGCCACACGATCGCCTCAACGTAGCGCGACAGCACCCGGCCGGTGTCCTCCAGCGTCTCGTCTCGGCCCAGTTGCGTGCTGCGCCCGTCGACGACGACGGCGTGCCCACCCAGCTGGGCGATGCCCATCTCGAACGAGAACCGCGTACGGGTGGAGTTCTTGTCGAAGATCACCGCGACACCGCGCGGGCCTTCGAGGGGGCGCCTGCTGTACGGGGCCCTCTTGAGTTCGGCGGCCAGTGCGAGCACCTCGGCCTGCTCCTCGGGCGACAGGTCGTCGTCGCGCAGAAAGTGCCGCGTCATCGCGACAGCTCCGTCGCTGAGTCCAAGACGCCCGGCAGGGCACCGAGGAAGTCGTCGAGTTGGGCCTCGGTGATGATCAACGGCGGGGCCAGCCGGATCACGTCCGGCGCGGCGGCGTTGACCAGGAACCCGGCATCGCGCGCGGCGGCTTCGGCGGCCTTGGCGGACTCGCCGCGCAGCACGATGCCGCACAGCAACCCCCGGCTGCGGACGTGGTCCACCAGGGGATGCCGCGTCGACTCGATACCGTCGCGCAGCGTCTTGCCCAGCACGTCGGCGCGGCCGATCAGATCGTCGTCGGCGAGCACCCGAAGCACCGCGAGCGCGGCCGCGGCGCACACCGGGTTGCCGCCGAACGTGCTGCCGTGCAGGCCCGGTGTGAGCAGGTCGGCGGTCGCGCCGGTAGCGATGCACGCGCCGATGGGCAACCCGCCGCCCAGCCCCTTGGCCAACGTGACGATGTCGGGGGTGATTCCGTCGTGCTGATGGGCGAAGAAGGCTCCGGTGCGGCCCATTCCGGTCTGCACCTCGTCGAGCACCAGCAGCGCGCCGTGCTTCGCGGTGATCTCGCGGGCCGCCGCCAGGTAGCCGGCGGGCGGAACCACCACTCCACCCTCCCCCATGATCGGCTCGAGGAACACCGCGGCGGTCTCACCGGTCACGGCCGCTGCCAGTGCTTCGAGGTCCCCGTAGGGCACGTGGGTGACGTCACCGGGCAGTGGCGCGAACGGCTCCTGCTTGGACGGCTGACCGGTCAACGCGAGCGACCCCATCGTGCGGCCATGGAAAGCACCTTGTGCGGCAACGAGTTTCGTTCGTCCGGTCAATCTGGTGATCTTGAAGGCGACCTCGTTGGCCTCGGTACCCGAGTTGCAGAAGAACACCCGCGAACCCTCGACGCCCAGCTGCCCGACAAGTGCCTCGGCCAGCGCCACCGCGGGCTCGGTGGCGTACAGGTTCGAGGTGTGGCCCAGCGTGTCCATCTGCCGGGTGACGGCCTCGACCACCGCGGGATGACGGTGCCCCAGGATGTTGACCGCGATGCCGCCGAGCAGGTCCAGATAGGACTTGCCGTCCTCGTCGGTCACCACGGCGCCCTGGCCGCCGGTCAGTGCCAGAGGTGGGGTGCCGTAGTTGTTCATCATCACGGCGTCCCAACGCTTCTGCAGAGTCATGCGTTCACCACTTTCGTACCGGTGCCCTCGTCGGTAAACAGTTCGACCAACACGCAATGGGCGACCCTGCCGTCGATGATGTGTGCGCTGGGCACCCCGCCCGACACGGCACGCATGCACGACTCCACCTTGGGCACCATGCCCTCCTGCAGGGTGGGCAGCAGCGTGGCCAGGGCGGCGGTGTCGATCTCGCTGATCAACGAGTTCCGGTCGGGCCAGCGGGTGTAGAGCCCCTCGACGTCGGTGAGCATGACCAGTTTTTCCGCGCCGAGCGCCTCGGCCAGTGCCGCGGCCGCGGTGTCCGCGTTGATGTTGTACACCACACCGTCGACGTCGGGTGCGATGCTGGAGACCACCGGAATGCGCCCGCCCGCAATCAGATCGCGCACCGAGTCCGGGTTGACCCGCTCGACGTCACCCACCAGGCCGATGTCGGTGGCCACTCCGTCGACCGTCACGTTGCGCCGCACGGCGGTGAACAGGTGCGCGTCCTCGCCGGTCACGCCGACGGCGTAGGGACCGTGCGCGTTGATCAGGTTGACCAGTTCGCGGCCCACCTGACCGAACAGCACCATGCGCACCACGTCGAGCACCTCGGGGGTGGTAACGCGGAACCCGCCCTTGAAATCGCCTGCGATGCCGAGTCGGTTGAGCATGGCGCTGATCTGCGGTCCACCGCCGTGCACGACGACGGGTTTGATGCCGCAGTTGCGCAGGAATACCATGTCGGCGGCGAACGCGGCCTTGAGGACGTCGTCGGTCATCGCGTTGCCGCCGTATTTGACCACGACGATTTTGCCGTGCATCTGCTTGAGCCAGGGCAGCGCCGCCGCCAGCACCTGCGCCTTGACCGGCGTTGCGACACTCATGAGCTGTAGGCCGAGTTCTCTTCGACGTACCCGTACGACAGGTCGGTGGTGCGGATGCTGGCTCGCTGCGCGCCGGCGGCGAGGTCGACGGTGACGTCGATGTCGGCACCCGACAGGTCGATCTCCCGCGCGCCCGGCACCGCGGCGCCGTCCTGCCATACCGGGGACCCGTTGAACGACACCGTGATCCGGTCCGGGTCGACGGTGAACGGCACCATCCCGACGGCGGCGAGCACCCTGCCCCAGTTGGGATCCGACCCGAACAGGGCGGTCTTGACCAGGCTGTCGCGGGCCACGAGTCGCGCCGCGGTCAGCGCGTCGGCCTCGGAGGCCGCACCCTCGACGGTCACGGTGATCCGTTTGGTCACGCCTTCGGCGTCGGCCTGCAACTGCGCGCACAGGTCGTCGCACACCCGCAGCACCGCGTCGTCGAGATCGCTTTGACTGGGCGCGACTTCGCTTGCCCCCGACGCCAGCAGCAGCACGGTGTCGTTGGTCGAGCAGGAACCGTCGACGTCGAGGCGGTCGAACGTCAGCGCCGTCGCCTTGCGCAGCGCCTGGTCCAGGGCCGCGGCGTCGGCGACCGCGTCGGTGGTGAGCACGCACAGCATGGTGGCCAGCGACGGCGCGATCATGCCTGCGCCCTTGGCCATCCCGCCCACGGTCCAGTTGTCCGGATGGTGCAGCGCGGCCTGTTTGGGCACCAGGTCGGTGGTCATGATCGCGCGCGCGGCCTCCTCGCCGCCGGTGAGCCCGCCGGCCAGTTCGTGCACGATCGCGGTCACCCCGGGCAGCACCTTGTCCATCGGCAATCGGTCGCCGATCAGCCCGGTAGAACAGACCGCCACCTCGACCGCTCCGGTCTCGGTGCCCCAGTCGCTCAGTGCCTGTGCCACCGCCTCGGCGGTGGCGTGGGCGTCCTGGAAGCCCTGTGGGCCGGTGCAGGCGTTGGCGCCGCCGGAGTTGAGGATGACCGCGCGCAGTCGCCCGGTGGTGAGTACCTGCCGGGTCCACAGCACCGGCGCGGCCTTGACCTGGTTGCGGGTTACCACGCCCGCGGCCGCGTAGTCGGGACCCTCGTTGAACACCAGCGCCAGGTCCAGCGCGCCGGACGCCTTGATACCGGCCGCGATCCCCGTCGCCCGGAAGCCCGCTGGCGCGGTGACGCCCTGAGTGCGCAGCAGCCGCGCCGAAGAGGTCGCGGTCACGGCGCCACCCCCACGATCGAAAGTCCCTCGGCCTCCGGCCAACCCAGCGCCAGGTTCATCGACTGCACCGCGGCCCCACTGGTGCCCTTGACCAGGTTGTCGATGGCCGCGATCGCGACCAGTGTCTTCGCCTCCTCGTCCACCGCGACCGCGATCTGCGCGGCGTTGCTACCGATGACCGCGCCGGTCTTGGGCAGCTGGCCGTCAGGGAGCACATGAACGAAAGGTTCCGCGTCGTAGGCCTTCTCGTAGGCGGTCCTGATCTCGTCGATCGAGGCCTCGGTGCGCGCGGTGCAGGTCGCGAGGATACCGCGCGAGGTCGGGATCAACACCGGGGTGAACGACACGGTGACCTTCTTGCCTGCGACGTCACCGAGCCCCTGGGCGATCTCGGGGGTGTGCCGGTGCTTGCCGCCGACGTTGTAGGCCCGCGCGGACCCGATGACCTCCGCGCCGAGCAGGTCGGTCTTGGCGGCGCGGCCCGCTCCCGAGGTTCCGCTCACCGCGACGACCGTCACCGCCAGCTCGACAAGGCCCGCGGCCAGGGCGGGCCACAGCGCCAGCAGCGCGGCGGTCGGATAGCAGCCCGGCACCGCGATCCGGTTGGCGCCGTGTAGCCGCTCGCGCGCGCCGGGCAGTTCGGGCAGCCCGTAGGGCCAGCTCCCCGCGTGCTCGGAACCGTAGAACCGCTGCCAGACGTCCGGATCGGTGAGCCGGAAGTCCGCCCCGCAGTCGATGACCACGGTCTGCGGTCCGAGTCGGTCGGCCAGCTGCGCGGAATGGCCGTGCGGCAACGCCAGGAACACCACGTCGTGGCCGGCCAGCACGTCGACGTCGGTGGGCTCCAACACCCGTGCGGCCAGCGGCAGCAGATGCGGGTGGTGTTCGGCGAGCGCCGTGCCCGCGCTCGCGGCCGCGGTCAGGGCACCGATGGTGAGCCGCCCGTCGGCGTAGCCAGGATGGCCCAGAAGCAGGCGCAGTATCTCTCCGCCGGCATAACCGCTGGCGCCGGCCACCGCCACAGAAGTCATGCCACGAGTCTGCATGGTTATGCATAACTATGCAAATTCATTTGATCCACCCTGCGCGACGGGTGGGTCACCACCCCGGCGAGCAGACGCAAACTCCGCACTTTTGCCCGATTTCCGCTGCTTTTGCGTCTGCTCGCGGGGAGAAAGGCGGGGAGATCAGCCGCGTAGCACTGCGCCGACGCGCTCTGCCGCGGTCCGGACCGCCGCCTCCCGCGCGGCACTGGCCTCGTCCTCGGTGAGCGTGCGGTCGGGGGCGCGGAAGCGCATCGCCAGGGCCAGCGATTTGCGGCCCTCGCCGACCTGCGGTCCGGTGTACACGTCGAACAACCGCACGTCCTCGAGCAGCGCGCCGGCGCCCTCGCGGACCGCGTCGATCACGCTCTGCGCGGCGACGTTCTCGTCGACGACCAGCGCGACGTCCTGAAAAACCGCCGGATAGTGCGACACCGCGGGCGCGGGCAATACCTCCGTCAGCGGGACGGCGTCGAGTTCGAGTTCGACCGCGCAGGTGCGCTTCGGCAGGCCCGAGCGCTCGACGACCGCGGGATGCAGTTCGCCGGCATGGCCGACCACCGTGTCACCGACCAACACCTCCGCGCAGCGGCCGGGGTGCCAGGGCAGGTGCTGCGCGGCCCGCAGGGTCAGCTCGACACCGGCGGCGCGGCCGATGATCCGCACCGCCTCGAAGGCGTCGGCGGGCTCGACCGGGCGGCCCGGCCCCCAGGGTCCGGCCAGTTCACGCAGACCGGTCAGCACCGCACCGACGTGCTGGGGTTGGCGCGGCAACGACGCGTCCAGCGCCGCGATCTCGTCGTCGGTGGGACGCCGGTCGATCGGGATGCGCGCGAGCGCTCGGGTGTCCGGAGTCGGCAGCACCACCTGCGCGATGGCGAACAGTGCGATGTCGACCGCGCCGCGGGAGGCGTTGCGCACCAGGGCTTCCAGCAGACCGGGCAGCAGTGTGGTGGCCAGCTGCGGGCGGTCGGCTTCCAGCGGGTTGAGCACGCTGGTGGTGTTGCGCCGTGGGTCGTCGGCGGGTAGCCCCCACTGGTCGAACACCCCGGCGGGCAGAAACGGTGTCGGCAGAATCTCGACATATCCGTTGAGCGCCAACGACTTTCCGATAGCCCGCCGGCGTCTCTGGGTGGCGGTCAGGCCCCTGCCGGCCGGCGCCTGGGGGCGCACCGACGGGATGATCTCGAGGCCCTCCAGCCGCAGCACCTCTTCGACGAGGTCGGCGGGCTGCCGAAGATCCGGGCGCCAACTGGGCGGGGTGGCGGTGACGCGACCGTCGTCGGTGACCACGGTCGCGCCGATCTGGGTCAACCGCTTCTCGGTGGTGCCCGCGGCATAGGTGACGCCCGCGGTGCGGTCAGGCAGATCCTCGTCCATGGTGACCGGCGGCGGTGACCAGTCCTGCCGCGGCGGATCCCCGCGCCAGTCGGTCAGCGTGGGTTCGACGGTGCCGCCGGCGATCTCGGCCAGCAGCGCCGCGCAGCGGTCCAATGCGGCCACCGAGATGGCCGGGTCGACGCTGCGCTCGTAGCGACGTCCCGCCTCACTGTGCAGGTGCAGGCGGCGCTGGGTACGTGAGACCGCCGCGGGGTCCCACACCGCGGCCTCCAGCAGCACCTCGGTGGTGCTGTCGCGAACTTCGGTGGTGCCCGCTCCCATCACGCCGCCGATGGCCGCGGTGGCGACGTCGTCGACGATCAGCACGTCGGCCGGGTCGAGGCGACGCTCGACATCGTCGAGAGTGACTACCGTCTCCCCCGGTTCGGCGAAGCGCACCGTGAAGGCGCCGGTGATCAGGCCGCGGTCGTGTGCGTGCATGGGGTGGCCGAACTCGAGCATCACGTAGTTGGTGACGTCGACGGCCGGTGAGATCGCGCGGATTCCGGACAGCAGCAGGCGGCGCTGCATCCACCACGGCGACACCGCGGCGGGGTCGATGCCGGTGACCGGCCGCAGCCCGAAGCGCAGCACACCCGTGCCGGGCTGAACCGTCACCGGCAGCGCCTCACCCTCGGCCGGCAGCGCCGGCACGTCGGCGGGGTCGACGTAGTCGAGGTCGTAGGCGTTGGCGATCTCGCGCGCCATCCCCCGCACCGACAGGCAATAGCCGCGGTCGGGGGTGATCGCCAGATGGAACACGACGTCGTCGAGGCCCAGCAGGTCGGCGGCAGGCGCACCCGGTTCCGCGGTGCCCGCGGGCAGCACCAGGATGCCGGAATGGTCGGTGCCCAGGTTCAGTTCGGCCGTCGAGCAGATCATGCCGTCGCTGGTGCGCCCGTAGGTCTTGCGGGTGGCGATGGTGAAGTCCCCGGGCAGCACCGTGCCGGGCAGCGCCACAACGACCAGATCCCCCACGGCGAAATTCGTCGCTCCGCAGACGATGTCGCGCGGCGCCGACTCGCCGACGTCGACCTTGACCGCGCGGATCGGCTTCTTGAACTCGGTGAGTTCCTCGATCTCGCTGACCCGGCCGATCGTCAGCGGACCGCTGACCGGGCCCGCGGGGATGACCTCTTCGACTTCGTGGCCGATGCGGATGAACGTCTGCTCGAGTTCCTCGGGCGACACGTCCCAGCCGGGGGCGCCGGCCTGCACGGTTTCGCGTAGCCAGCTGTACGGCAGCCGCATCAGGCTCCCACCCCGAACGGCAGCGAGAACCTGATGTCGCCCTCGACCATGTCGCGCATGTCGGGGATTCCGTTGCGGAACTGCAGGGTTCGCTCGAGCCCCATGCCGAACGCGAAGCCGGAATACTCCTGCGGGTCGATGCCGCAGCCACGCAACACATTCGGGTTGACCATGCCGCAGCCGCCCCACTCCACCCAGCCGGGGCCGCCCTTCTTGTTGTCGAACCAGACGTCGACCTCGCCCGACGGCTCGGTGAACGGGAAGAAGTGCGGGCGGAACCTGATCCGGCCGTGCGGACCGAACAGCGCCCGCGCGAACGCGTCCAGCGTGCCCCGCAGATGCGCCATCGTCAGGTTCTTGTCCACCGCCAGCCCCTCCACCTGGTGGAAGACGGGGGTGTGGGTCGCGTCGAGTTCGTCGGTGCGGAAGGTGCGTCCGATCGAGATGATGTACACCGGCAGGTCACGTTCGAGCAGCGTGCGGATCTGCACCGGCGAGGTGTGGGTGCGCAGCACCTGCCGGGAGCCCTCCGGAGCGATGTGGAAGGTGTCCTGCTCGCTGCGGGCCGGGTGGTCGAGGGGGAAGTTCAGCGCATCGAAGTTGTACTGCTCGGTCTCGACCTCGGGTCCTTCGGCCAGCTCCCAGCCCATCGCCACGAAGGTGTCGGCGATGTGCTCGCCGAGGATCGTGATCGGGTGGCGCGCGCCCAGCGGTTGGCGCGTCGACGGCAATGTCACGTCGATGCGCTCGGCCACCAGCACCGCCGCATCACGCTCGGCGCGCAGCACGGCGAGACGGTCGTCGTAAGCGCGCTGCGCCTCGGTCCTGGCCACGTTGACCCGCTTGCCCGCGTCGGAGCGCTCCGACTTGGGCAGCGAGCCCAGCGACTGGCGGGCCAGCGCGATGGGCGAGCGGTCGCCGAGATGCTCGGTCTTGGCGCGCGCGAGCGCCTCGAGGTCGGCCGCCGCGTCGAAGGCGTGCCGGGCCGCGCTGACGGCCTTGGTCAACGCTTCGTCGGAGAGGTCTACGGGCTGATCAGCCACCCGGCGATCATAAGGTGTGGCCGCCGGGCCTACACCTCCGGGTGAAGCGCGTCGTCACGGGAACTCGGCGGCGTTCGCAGGGTTTTCAACCGATGCACGACCAGGTCCGCGGGTACGCCGTCCTGCTTCGGGGTGAACAGCGGCCTGCGAAGCCGTCTGGCCTCCACGCCGAGCGTCTCGAAGTCCTCGGCCGAAATGCCGTCGAGGGTCGCCTGCGACACCACCAGTTCGCCCCGGGTCGCGCGGGCCATCACCCGCGCGGCGATGTTGACGTCGACGCCCAGCCAGTCCGCCCCGATCCGCTGGGGCCTGCCGGTGTGAATACCGACGCGCATCTTCGGCGTGTAGCCGTCCACGTCGACGGATTTCAACGCCGCGCGGGCCGTGATCGCCGCCCGCACCGCGGTGACCGGCCGCGGGAACACCGCCATGATCCCGTCCCCCATCCGCTTGACGATGTGACCGCCGGCCTCCAACAACGGCGGCTCGACGACCTGCGACACCCGGCGCAGCAGCCGCAGGGTGGCCTCGTCGCCGACGTCCAGCGACCAGGACGAGAAGCCGACCAGATCGGTGAAGACCAGTGTCGCCTCGCGATTGGCGGGCCTGCCCGACACCCGCTCGGTCAGCGCCTGCCACACCTGCAGTGCGCCGAGGCTGACTTCGCGCGAGGCCGCATCGCGCTCCAGGATCCGGTCGGCCGCCCGCGCCGCGGCGCTCGGACCGCCCACCCCGCTGGCCGACAACGGATCTCCGAACTCCGGGTCGCCTGGCAACGATCTCCGGGCGCGGCGCAGAAAGGCGATGACAGCGGGGTGGTGATTGGTGTTCTTCAGCCAGCTCAGCGGGCCGAGCGACCGTTCGCCGATGCTGCCGGATCGTTCGTCGAACGACTCGACATCCACGGTCCGAGCCTAAGGAACAGTTTCCACTGGCGCCAAACGAGCCGGAAACCGCTGGTTACGGGCCTGTGGAGGCTGGGTGGAGGGTCGATAACTCTGCGCCGCCACGCCCGCCGAAGTCGTAGACAACGTGTGTTGTCAACATTATCGTGAGGTGCACCGGTGAGCGCGAGACCCTAGCGAGGAGCCGATGACCGAACAGCAGCCGCACCCCCTCGGGCCCGATTCCCTCACGTGGAAGTACTTCGGCGACCTGCGCACCGGAATGCTGGGCGTGTGGATCGGCGCGATCCAGAACATGTACCCCGAACTCGGCGCCGGGGTCGAGGACCATTCGATCCTGCTGCGCGAGCCACTTCAGCGGGTCGCGCGGTCGGTGTATCCGATCATGGGTGTGGTCTACGACGGCGACCGTGCCCGGCAGACGGGCGCGCAGATCAAGAACTACCACGCGACGATCAAGGGCGTCGACGTCGAAGGGCGCCGCTACCACGCGCTGAACCCCGAGACGTTCTACTGGGCGCACGCCACGTTTTTCATGCTGATCATCAAAACCGCCGAGTACTTCTGCGGCGGCCTGACGGAGGCCGAGAAGCGGCAGCTGTTCGACGAGCATGTGCAGTGGTATGCGATGTACGGGATGAGCATGCGGCCGGTGCCCGAGTCGTGGGAGGACTTCTGCGAGTACTGGGACGAGAAGTGCCGCGAAGAGCTGGAGATCAACCGTGCGACGCTGGACATCTTCTCGATCCGCATCCCCAAGCCCTGGTTCGTGTTGATGCCCACGCCGATCTGGGATCAGATCTTCAAACCATTGGTCGGCGCGCAACGGTGGATCGCCGCGGGGCTGTTCGACCCGGCGGTGCGGGAGAAGGCGGGCATGCGCTGGACGCCGGGCGACGAGGTGCTGTTGCGCATCTTCGGCAAGCTCGTCGAATTGGCGTTCGTCGCGGTGCCCGACGAGATCCGGCTGCACCCGCGGGCGCTGTCGGCGTATCGCAGGGCCGAGGGCAAGCTACCCGAGGACGCGCCGCTGGTGGAGGCGCCCGCGTTCATGGCGCCGCCGCGGGACCGGCGGGGGCTGCCGATGCATTACGTGCCGCCCCGCAAGACGCTGCTGGACCGGGCCGGTTCGCTGGTGCACACCACGTTCTCCCTGGCGGCGTTGGGGAGGCCGCGTGGCCGCCAGAATCCGGGTAAGGCAGCCTGAAGGCATGCTGGAATGGTCTGACACCGATCTCGCGGTGCGCGATGCCGTGCACGAGTTCGTCGACAAGGAAATTCGTCCCCACGTCGACGATCTCGAGAGCGGCGACATGGAGCCCTACCCCATCGTCCGCAAGCTGTTCGCCACCTTCGGCATCGCCGATATGGCGCGTGAATCGCTGAACAAGCGGCTGGCCAGGCTGCGTGAGGGTGGTGAGTCCGCCGGGAAGTCGTCGGGCGGCGGCATGTTCGGCGAGGGCTCCGGCGGCATGGGCTTTGTCGTGGTCAGCGAGCTGTGCCGGGTCTCGATGGGCATCGTCACCGGAATGGGCGTCAGCCTCGGGTTGACCGTGCCGACCATCATGAGCCGCGGCACCCTGGCCCAGCAGGAGCGCTGGCTGCCGGACCTGGTCACCTACGACAAGGTCGGCGCGTGGGCGATCACCGAACCCGACTCGGGCTCCGACGCGTTCGGCGGCATGAAGTCCTATGTGGTGCGTGACGGCGAGGACTACATCCTCAACGGGCAGAAGACGTTCATCACCAACGGCCCCGACGCCGACGTCGTGGTGGTGTACGCCAAGCTCGACGAGCCCGGGGTGGACAAACGCGACCGCAAGGTGCTGACGTTCGTCCTGGACCGCGGGATGGACGGTTTCGTCCAGTCAAAGCCGTTCCGCAAGATGGGGATTCACAGTTCCCGCACCGGTGAGCTGTTCTTCAACAATGTCCGGCTGGGCCGCGACCGGCTGCTGGGCGAGACCGAGGACAACAAAGCCGGCGACGGACGCGCCAGCGCGCGTTCGAGCTTCTCCGCCGAGCGCATCGGGGTGGCGGCGATGGCGCTCGGGGTCATCGAGGAATGTCTGCGGCTGTGCGTGGACTACGCCAAGAACCGCAGGCTGTGGGGCCAGGAGATCGGGCAGTTCCAGCTCATCCAGCTCAAGCTGGCCAACATGGAAGTCGCCCGGATGAACGTGCGCAACATCCTGTTTCGGGTGATCGAATCGGCCGAGAAGGGCCAGGCGATCTCGCTGCCGGAGGCCTCGGCGATCAAGTGGTACTGCTCGCAGGCCGCCACCGACGTCGCCATGGAGGCCGTGCAGTTGTTTGGCGGCAACGGCTACATGACCGAGTACCGCGTCGAGCAGCTGGCCCGCGACGCCAAGTCGTTGATGATCTACGCGGGCAGCAACGAGGTGCAGATCACCCACGTGGCCCGGGGATTGCTCAGCGACGCCTAGCGTGACGAGCGCCGGCGCATCGCCTTGGCGCTCTGGTAGAGGCAGATCGCGGCGGCCGCCGCGACGTTGAGGCTTTCCGCGCTGCCCTCGATGGGGATCCGCACGCGGTGGGTGGCCATGCCGGCGAGGTCGGCGGCCAGACCGTGGGCCTCCGCCCCGAACAGCCACGCGGTCGGGCCATCCAGCTCCACGTCATCGAGACTGACTTCCCCGTCGACGGTGGTGGCCAGCACCTGCAGGCCGGCGGCCCCGAGTTCTGCGACCGCCGCGCCGGCGTCGGGTGCGCCGACGACCGGGACGGAGAAGATGCTGCCCGCCGAGGCGCGCATGCACTTGCCGTTGTAGGGATCCACGCTGTGGCCGGCGAGCACGACGGCGTCGGCACCCATCGCGTCGGCGGTCCGGATCAACGTACCGGCGTTGCCGGGTTCGGAGAGCGCCACCGCGACCGCCAGCAGCCGCGGCCGCTCAGCGAGCACATCGCTCAACGTGGTCTCGGGCACCGTGCAGACGGCCACCAGCCCGACTGGGGTCACCGTGTCCGACAACGCCTTCGCGGCACGCTCGGTGACCGGGTGCACCGGGACATCGGTGAGCATCGGACCGAACCGGTCCAGTGCGGCTTCGGTGGCGAAGACCTCGGACACCAGACCGCGCCGCAGCGCGGCCTCGACGAGGTGGGGCCCCTCCGCCAGGAAGCGGCCTTCGCGACGCCTGACCACCTGGCGGTGCAGCTTGATCGCCGCCGCTACCCGGGCCGAGCGTTCGGTGAGCGTCAGGCAGCCTCGCCCGACGGCGCGTTGACATCGGTGGGCAGTGCCGCCCTGGCGACTTCCACCAGTGCCGCGAACGCATCCGGGTCGCTGATGGCGATCTCGGCGAGGTTCTTGCGGTCCACCTCGACACCGGCGGCCTTCAGGCCCTGGATGAGCCGGTTGTAGGTGATGTCGTTGGCGCGGGCCGCGGCGTTGATCCGGGAGATCCACAGCTTGCGGAACTCGCCCTTACGGGCCCTGCGGTCGCGGTAGGCGTAGGTCAGCGAATGGAGCTGCTGCTCTTTGGCTTTGCGGTACAGCCGCGAACGCTGTCCGCGATACCCCTTGGAAGCCTTGAGAATCGTGCGCCGCTTTTTGTGGGCGTTGACTGCGCGCTTGACGCGTGCCATGGGAAACTTCCTATTCGTTCAGGTCGTACACGGGCATACGGCTGACTAGCCGTCGAGCATCTTCTTCACGCGGGCCGCGTCGTTGGCCGACACGACCGTGCGGCCTTTCAGGCGCCGGGTCCTGGTGCTGGGCTTGTGCTCGAGCAGGTGTCGACGGTTGGCCTTCTGGCGCATGATCTTTCCGGTCCCGGTACGCCGGAACCGCTTCGAAGCGCCGCTGTGGGTCTTCGCCTTGGGCATGTGTCCTCAGTTCTGTGGTTGTTCGGTCGAAGCTTCGCCGCTCTGAGCGCCTGCGCGCTGCGCAGCGGGCGCGTCTGCATCGTGCGCCGCCTTGGCGCGAGTCTTCGCGCCACGGTGCGGTGCCAGCACCATCGTCATGTTGCGACCGTCCTGCTTGGCGGCGGTCTCGACGTAGCCGTAGTCGGCCACGTCCGCGCCCAACCGCTGCAGCAGTCGGTACCCCAGTTCGGGGCGGGACTGCTCGCGGCCGCGGAACATGATCGTCACCTTGACCTTCGATCCCGCCTCCAAAAAGCGGATCACGTGACCCTTCTTGGTCTCGTAGTCGTGGGGGTCGATCTTGGGCCGGAGCTTCTGTTCCTTGACGACGGTCTGCTGCTGGTTCTTGCGAGACTCGCGCGCCTTCTGTGCCGTCTCGTACTTGAACTTGCCGTAGTCCATGATCTTGCAGACCGGTGGCCTGGCGTTCGGGGCGACTTCGACAAGGTCGAGATCGGCATCCGCGGCGACGCGGAGTGCGTCTTCGATGCGCACGATTCCTACTTGCTCACCTCCCGGTCCGATCAAACGGACTTCGGGTACGCGAATGCGCTCGTTGACGCGGGTCTCAGTGCTGATGGGCCCTCCTATGTTGTCCTCTTGTTGAGGAGCCCACAGCATCAGCCCTGTTCGCCAGAACAGAAAGCCCTGCATATAGCAGGGCCCATTGCCGACCAGAACAGGCGCCGTTGAGCGCCTGACCGGACCGCTGTACCGGATGGCCAGCGGTGGGAGTGGGACTCCACTTGCTGTCCCGGCTATACCGGGACGGTCGCGCATGCCAGTCTAACAGGCATGACCGAGGATTCCGCATCCACCGAAACGACGGCTTCGGCGCCGATACGCGAACTGGCCGACATCCCCGCGGTGGAGGTGATCACCCGGTCGGCCGTGATGTTGATGAGCGCCGCGGCCGAGAAACTCGGTCTGGCCGACGATGCTCCCGACGATAGCCCGCATCGTGACCTCGACGAGGCTCGGCGCCTGATCACGGCACTGGCCGGGCTGGTGAAGGCGTCGGCCGAATACCTCGGCCCGCACGCCGGCCCGGTGCGCGACGGCCTGAAGACCCTGCAGCTGGCGTTCCGCGAAGCCAGCGCCGTACCGGACGAACCCGGCCACGGTCCCGGTGAGAGATTCACCGGCCTGGTGTGGTGATCCGCGCATATCCTCGCGGCCTATGACGGCAACCAGCGTGGCCCGCCGGGCCCGCACCTCGTCCCCGTACACGTGGGTGCCGGCCGCGGCGGGCTGGACCATCGGCGTCATCGCCGCGCTGTCGCTGCTGGCGAGCATCTCCCCGCTGGTGCGGTCGGTGATCAGGGTGCCGAGGGAGTTCGTCGACGACTATCTGTTCAACTTCCCCGACACCAGCTTCACGTGGGCGTTCGTGCTGGCGCTGCTGGCCGCGGCGCTGACGGCGCGCAAACGCATCGCGTGGTGGATTCTGGTGCTGTACATGGTCGCGGCGACCGGCTGGAACATCGTCGCGCTGAGCACCGGCGGCCAGACCGTGAAGGCGGAGATCGGCGAGGTCGTCGGCCTGGCCTTCCACGTCGCGGCGATCGCGTTCCTGGTGCTGGCTCGGCGCGAGTTCTGGGCGCGGGTGCGGCGCGGCGCGCTGGTCAAGGCGGCGGTGACGCTGGTGGCCGGGTTGGCCGTCGGCACCTTGATCGGCTGGGGCCTGCTGGAGTTGTTCCCGGGTTCGCTCGCCCGCGGGGACCGGTTCTTCTACGCGCTCAACAGGGTCGGGGCGTTCGCCGGCGCCAGTGCCGACGCGTTCACGGGTCAGCCGCACGGGTTGATCAACGCGCTGCTCGGCCTTTTCGGCGCGGTGGCCCTGATGGTCGCGGCGGTCGTGTTGTTCCAGTCGCAACGCGCCGAGAACGCGCTCACCGCGCAGGACGAGTCCGCGATCCGCGGCTTGCTCGAGTTCTACGGCAAGAACGACTCGCTGGGCTACTTCGCCACCCGGCGCGACAAGGCGGTGGTGTTCGCACCGAACGGCCGCGCGGCCATCACCTACCGCGTCGAGGTCGGGGTATGCCTGGCCAGCGGCGACCCGGTCGGCGATCCGAAGGCCTGGCCGCAGGCCGTCGACGCGTGGCTGTCGCTGTGCGAACGCTACGGCTGGGCCCCGGGGGTGATGGGCGCGAGTTCGGCCGGCGCCGAGACCTACCGGGCGGCCGGTCTCAACGCGCTGCAACTCGGCGACGAGGCGATCCTGCACCCCGACACCTACCGACTGTCCGGACCCGACATGCGCGCGGTGCGGCAGGCCGTCACCCGCGCCCGCCGGGCCGGGGTGACCGTGCGGATCCGGCGCCACCGCGGCCTGGAGGACGAGGAGATGGCCGAGGTGATCGCCAGGGCCGACGCCTGGCGCGACACCGACGACGAGCGCGGTTTCTCCATGGCGCTGGGCCGGCTGGGCGATCCGGCCGACGGCGACTGCCTGCTCGTCGAGGCCGTGCAACACGCCGACCCCGACCGTGTGGTCGCGATGTTGTCGCTGGTGCCGTGGGGCAGCAACGGGGCGTCACTCGACCTGATGCGGCGCTCGCCCGACTCGCCGAATGGCACCGTCGAGTTGATGGTCAGCGAGCTGTGCATGCAGGCCGAAGAAGTCGGGATCAGCCGCATCTCGCTGAACTTCGCGATGTTCCGGTCGGCGTTCGAACAGGGCGCGCAATTGGGCGCCGGTCCGGTGGCGAGGTGTTGGCGCGCGCTTCTGGTGTTCTTCTCGCGCTGGTGGCAGTTGGAGACCCTCTACCGGTCGAACATGAAATACCAACCCATCTGGGTCCCCCGCTACGCCTGCTACGACGACGCCCGGCTGGTACCCCGCGTCGGCGTGGCATCGGTGATCGCCGAGGGCTTTCTGGTGCTGCCGTTCTCGCGTCGACACGACCAGCCGCACACCGGTCACCACACCTCCGCGCCACCGGGCCTGGTGGCCACCGAACTGCCCGTCGGCGACGACGACGATCAGGCGCGGCTGCCCGAACAGGTGCGGGTCCGGATGGCCAAGCTGAAAGCGCTGCAGGACAGCGGTGTCGACGCGTATCCGGTGGGCCGACCGCCCAGCCACACCGTCGCGGAGACGACCGACGCCGACGACGCCGAGCCGGTGACGGTGGCCGGCCGGCTACTGCGCGTGCGGGATTACGGTGGCGTGCTGTTCGCCCAGCTCCGCGACTGGTCGGCAGACCTTCAACTGCTGCTGGACAATTCCCGTCTGCAGAGCGGTACCACCGCGGACTTCACCCACGCTCTCGACCTCGGTGACCTCATCGAGGTGACCGGCACGATGGGCTACAGCAAGCGAGGCACCCGCTCGCTTCTGGTTCAAGACTGGCGGCTGATCGGCAAGTGCCTGCGACCGCTGCCCGACAAGTGGAAGGGGCTGACCGACCAGGAGGCGCGGGTGCGCGCCCGCTACGTCGACCTCGCGATCAACACCGATGCCCGCGATCTGATCCGGGCGCGCAGCGGCGTTCTGCAAGCGATCCGTGAAACGTTGGTGGGCAAGGGCTTTCTGGAAGTCGAGACCCCGATCCTGCAACAGATCCACGGCGGCGCCAACGCACGGCCGTTCCTCACCCATATCAACGCCTACGATCTCGACCTGTATCTGCGCATCGCCCCGGAGTTGTATCTGAAGCGGCTGTGCGTCGGCGGTGTCGAGCGGGTCTTCGAACTGGGGCGGGCTTTTCGCAACGAGGGCGTGGACTTCAGCCACAATCCGGAGTTCACACTGTTGGAGGCCTATCGGGCGCACGCGGACTACAACGTGTGGATCGACGGCTGTCGTGAGCTCATTCAGAACACCGCCCAAGTCGCCAATGGCGCCCAGGTGTTCCTGCGGCCGCGTGAGGACGGTCGGCTCGAACCCGTCGACATCTCCGGGCAGTGGGCGGTCAAGACCGTGCACGGCGCGGTGTCGGAAGCGCTCGGCGAACCCGTCGGCCCCGATACCGACCTGGCGACACTACGGAGGCTGTGCGACGCCGCGGGTGTCCCCTACCTGAACCACTGGGACACCGGTGCCGTGGTGCTCGAACTGTACGAGCGCCTGGTCGAGGAGCGCACCGAGGAGCCGACGTTCTACAAGGACTTTCCCGCCTCGGTATCCCCGCTGACCCGTCCGCACCGCAGCATCGCGGGCCTCGCCGAACGCTGGGACCTGGTGGCCTGGGGCGTCGAATTGGGTACCGCCTACAGCGAACTCACCGATCCGGTCGAGCAGCGCCGTCGACTGCAGGAGCAGTCGCTGCTGGCCGCCGGCGGCGATCCCGAGGCGATGGAACTCGACGAGGACTTCCTGCAGGCCATGGAGTACGCGATGCCGCCGACCGGTGGGCTCGGGATGGGGGTGGACCGTGTCGTCATGCTCATCACTGGCCGCAGCATCCGTGAGACGCTGCCCTTCCCGTTGGCCAAACCGCGTTGGTGAATTGCCGCATCCCGCCCGGCATCGATTTTGCGCAATTCGTTCCCGGCGGCCGCGCCCGGCGCTACGATTCTGAGACATATAGTCAGAAACTTAGACGACGTGTCAGAAACGATCGGAGTCTCTCATGCCCCTGCAGGACCAACACCAGATCGTCTCCGTCGACGACCACCTCATCGAACATCCGCGCGTATGGCAGGACCGGTTGCCCGAGAAGTACCGCGAAAGCGGCCCGCGCATCGTCGAGATGGGCGACAACCACGTCTGGACCTACGACGGCGAAGTGTTCCCGACCGTTGGGCTCAATGCCGTGGCCGGTAAGCCACGCGACCAGTGGGGCCTGGATCCGGTTCGATACGAGGACATGATTCCCGGCTGCTACGACCCCGCCGCGCGGGTCGCGGATATGGACCTCGACGGTGTCACGGCCGCGCTGTGCTTCCCCTCGTTCCCGGGTTTCGCGGGCAGCACGTTCGCCGAGGCCAAAGATAAAGAGTTGGCGCGGCTGTGCATACAGGCCTGGAACGACTTCTGCATCGACGAATGGTGCGCCACCGCACCAGACCGGTTGATCCCGCTGGCGATCCTGCCGATCTGGGACATCGACGCCACCATCGCAGAGGCCAAACGCGTCGCGGCGAAAGGCGCACGCACGGTGTCGTTTCCGGATACCCCCAAGGGTCTGGGGCTTCCGTCGTTCCACACCGACCACTGGGACGAACTGTGGCGCGTCTGCTCGGAGGCGAACATGCCGGTGTCCCTGCACTTCGGTTCGGGCTCCTACGTTCCCGGTTTCTCGTTCAGCGGAAACAAGCCGGTCGCCGGCCAGATCGAGGCGCCCGATGCGCCGTTCGCGGTCGCGATCGCCCTGTTCTCCTCGAACCTCATGTGGACCACCGTCGACCTGTTGTTCTCCGGGAAGCTGCAACAGTTCCCCGACCTCCAGTTCTCCCTGGCCGAAGGTGGAATCGGCTGGATCCCCTACATTCTGGAGCGCTCGGACTTCGTGTGGGAGCGGCACCGCTACTACCAGTCGATCGACTTCGACACGCGGCCCTCGGATCTGTTCCGCCAGCATTTCTGGGGCTGTTTCATCGACGACGAGCACGGGTTGACCAACAGGCATGTGATCGGCGTCGACCGGATCACGCTCGAAATCGACTACCCGCACTCGGATTCGAACTGGCCGAACTCCCGCAAGCGCGCCGCTGAGGTGCTGGCCGACGTTCCTGACGAAGAATGCGCGCTGATCGTCGAGGAGAACGCGCGCCGGCTGCTGAACTTCCCCAGAGTCACGGCCGACCAGCCGATGCCGGCGGGAGCCTGAATCGCAAGGCCCACTTGGCTGACGGTCGCATCGATGCCGGAATCGGACAAGCCACGGCTGTCGCTTCGAGGCGGTGGCGCGGAGTTGACCCGCTTCGTCGGTAGGCGCTCCGAGCGGGCCGAGGTGCGTCGGCTGCTGTCGGTGTCGCGGCTGGTGACGATCACCGGCATCGGCGGCGTGGGAAAGACGCGGCTGGCGCTGCGGTGCGGAACCGATGTGAGCCGGGCCTTTCGTGACGGGGTGTGGTTCGTGGACCTGTCCACCCTCTCCGACGAGACGTTATTGGCGGACACGGTGGCGACGGCCCTGGGACTCGGCACCACCTCGTCGGGACGTACGCTTGCCGCGCTCATCGACCACCTCGTCGATTCATCCGCACTGGTGATCATGGACAACTGCGAACACGTCCTGGATGGATGCGCGGAGCTGGTCACCCGACTGCTGCACAGTTGTCCCGACCTGCACGTGCTGGCCACCAGCCGACAACCGCTGGGCCTTCTCGGCGAGGCCGTGCTCGCCGTCGCCCCGCTGCCGGTACCCGCCTTCGGCGCCGACACCACCTGCGACAGCGTGGCCCTGTTTGTCGACCGTGCCGCAATGGCTTGTCCGGGCGTGCAACTGGACGGCGACGCCAACGTGGCGGCGATCGCAGAGATCTGCCGCCGGCTGGAAGGCATTCCACTGGCCCTTGAACTGGCCGCGGTACGGCTGCGTGCGTTGGGGCCGACGCAACTGCTCGACCAGATATCGCGGCGATTCCGCCTGCTCAACACCGGCAACCGCGGTGCCCCCGAACGCCAACGCACACTTCATAACTGCATCGACTGGAGCTACGAGCTCTGCAGCCCGCAGGAGAAAGCACTGTGGGCCAAGGCGTCGGTTTTCAGCGGTTCACTGGACATCGAGGCGGTCACCGCGGTCTGCGGCCAGGGGCAGTCCGAGACGGACATCCTGGAAGTGCTTCTCTCGCTGGTAAACAAGTCCGTGCTGACCTGTGAGCCGTCGGCCGGGCAGATGTGCTACAGGATGCTGGAAACCATCCGTGAGTACGGCAGGGCGAAGCTACGGGAATCCGGTGAACTGACCGAGACGTGTCGTCGTCACAGCCGCTACTTCCTGGATATGGCGACTCGGTCCGAATCGCAGTGGGCGACCTCCGACCAGAGCGGATGGATTACCAGGTTGAGCCGCAACTGGGCGAATCTCTCAGCCGCCCTGCAGTTCTGCGCCGACCACCCGGATCATGCCGAGGCCGGGCTGCGCGCGGCGGTGGCGCTCAGTGAGCAGTGGCTGACCATGGGTGCGGTCGGCGAAGGCCGGCATTGGCTCGACACCCTGATGGCGTCGGCGGACAACGCCAAGGAACACGTCCTGTGCCAGGCGCTGTGCACCGTGGCCAGACTCGCTATGACACAAGGAGATTTGGCGACCGGCAGCGCCTACATCGAGCGGGGACGCGGCCTGTCGGTACATCTGGACGCCGAAAGCCAGGCGTACCTGGACCAGGCCGCGGCGATGTGGGCGATGTATCGCGGCCAATGGAGCGACGCATTGGATTTCAGCGCTCGGGCGATGAGGCAGTTCCAGTGCACAGATGCGGTCGCCGATCAACTCACCTGCATGATGATCGCGCAGATGGCGCACGGCGAGGCGGGCGAGCGCGAGCAGGCGTTGGCCGTGCATCACGAATGCCTACGACTCAGCCAATGCGCGGGCGAAACGTGGTTCCGGTCGATGTCGGTGTGGAACGCGGGGGTCGGAGCCTGGACGACGGGCGATACCGACACCGCACTACGGATGATTCGGCAGGCATTGCGGATGAAGAACGGCTTTGTCGACGTGATCGGCGTGGCGGCCTGCCTGGAGAGCATGGCGTGGGTGCTCAGTGGTCATGAGGCGAAGCGCGCGATCGTCTTGCTGGGGGCGGCGAGCGTGCACTGGGAGAGAAGCGGCGCTGTCCCCGCCCATCTTGCGATGATCTCAGCGCACCACGACCGCTGCGTCGAACAACTGACGGCGGCCTGCGACGCGCGACGTTACGCCTCGCTGTACGGGGAGGGCCGCAGGCTCTCCCGCGAGGACGCGATCGCACTGGCACTCGACGAAAAGACGAGGACGGCGGCTCCGAAACCCGGCGCGGACAGCCTGTTGACTCGGCGCGAACGCGAAGTCGCTCAACTGGTCGCCCGGGGCCTTTCCAACAAGGACATCGCGCAGTCGCTCGTCATCGCCCCGCGCACGGCCGAAACTCACGTCGGCAACATCCTGGTCAAGTGCGGCTTCAGCTCGCGCACGGAACTCGCGGCGTGGATGTTGACGCAACAGCAGCCCTGATCCGCAATCTGCCGCCGATCACACGCCCCACGCGCTCAACCGTTCGGACAGCCATTCGACGCTGCGCGCGATCGCGGACGGATATCCCTCGTCTTCGATCCTCGGACCAAGCACCTCGACGTCGAAGAAGCCCTGGTAACCCGCGTCCAGAACGCGTTCGAGCAGCCATTCCAAAGGCATCGAGCCGTCACCGGGGACCGCCCGGTTGAATCGCAGCGACTCGCCGACGCAGAAATCACTGACCTGCACGATGATGAACCGGTCGATATGGGCGCGGAACAGCCGATCGAGATGGCTTTCGGTCCAACAGTTCTGCAGGTCCAGGCAGATGCCCAGACCGGTGTCGTTGGACAGCGCCACGCAGTCGGCGACGGTGTGGATGAAACCGTTGTCGCGGGTGGCGATGCTGTTGTTCTCGATGCCGAGCCGGATGCCGCGCTGCGCGCCGTAATCGCAGACGGGTCCCAGCTCGCGCACCAACACGGCGTAGGCGTCGTCGGTCGTCATCCGTTCGGGCGTCGCGCCCGAGGTGAAGTAGCACGGTGGTCCGCCCAGCGCAGCGGCGGCGTCGATCGCCGGCCGCAGGAGGCTCAGCGCCCCGTGTGGATTTCCGATCAGCGGGGTGCCGACGCCACCGCCCGCCACCACACAGGAACACCGAATTCCGCTGCCCCGGAACGCGGCGAGGGCCGCGTCGACGTCGGACCCGAGCTTCGAGAACAGCACACTCGCCGCGGTGGCGCCCGCGGTTCGGTACAGCTGCAGGTCCTGCTCTACGGTCCAGTTGATGGTCGAGATCGCACTGATCGAGATCCTGGGATGCATTCTCAAAGTCCTGTTACGGTTGGCGCAGCGGCATTTCCAGCAGCTCACGAAGCGCGCGGTTGAAGTGCTCAGCGCCCTCGTACATCGACCAGTGCCCGGCTCTCGGAATCGTGCGCAGCTGCGCGCCGGGTTGCAGGTCGCGCAGCACGGCGACGTTGACCTCCGGGTCGGGATGGGGTCGGTCGTACTCCCCCCAGATCGCGTCGAACTGCACCGGCACCTTGTGCAGAACCTCGACGAGCCGGTCCGGAATCACCTGGTGGTGCACATGAGTTCGCGGTGTGGGGCTGCACTCGTCGATCCACAGTGCTTGGTCGTCGACCGCCGCCGGGTCGTGGATCATCATCGTGAGCAGGTTGTGGCGGCGGGCCGCGACTGCTTCGTCGCCGTGCAGGCCCCGCAGCGACCGCAGGTTCAGGTGCGCCATCGGCATCGGGGTGCCCAGACCTCCGGCGTCGACGATGACAAGCCGCTGCACCAGGTCGGCGTCGAACACCGCGAGGTGCGCGCCGATCAGCGCGCCCAGGGAGAACCCCACCACATCGACCGGGCTATCGTCATTCCGCAGCCAGCGCAACCCCTTCGACAGCGGCTGGGCATGGCTGGGCGGGCTGTCGAGATCAGGGGGCGGCGCCGACTCGCCATAGCCCGGCATGTCGGGCACCCACACCTCGCGGGCCTGCGCCATGGCGCAGATGTTGCGCACCCAATGCGTCCAACAACCGTGCGACCCGTGCAACAACAGCAGGGGCGGTCCGACACCCCACACCCGCCACACCAGTGACCCGTCGCCGCAGGGCGTCTCATGCCGGCGGCAGCTTCTGTCCAGATCCCTGATCTCGGCGGGTGCGTTCGTATAGTCCATGACCGTCAACCGGTGGTGACCCGATCCGGACACCGTGCGGTCACCAGCTGCCGGATGCCGTCTCGCCAGTTCACCGTGCACGGCCCGGTGATCGCCCGGCGGCGGGTGGGATCGGCCGCGGCGCCCCGCGAGGCTCCGGTCATCGGCACCGTGTCGATGCGAGCGTCGATGCCGAGGATTTCCGCCATGTATGGCACCCACTCCTGGACGCTGACCGCTTCGTCTCCGCACCAGTTCACTATCGTCGCCGGAGTGCTGGCCGCGTCCAACAGCGCTTCCAGCTGGTCGATGATGTCAGTGCTGTGGATGATGCTGTAGGGCAGTGGATCCCACCGCGCTATCACGGATTCGCCGGCCAACATCCGGTCCAGGTGGATCGCGGGAAGTCCGCCGCGCTCGTTGTAGGCAGCGTTCATCCGGGCGATGACGACGGGAATGTCCATCGCTCTGGCACAGTAGCGGGCAACGATTTCGCTGCCGATCTTGCTCACCGGATAGCACGGCGGGTCATGGGCCAGCATGTCCCCAAGGGGGTCGTCTTCACGGAACCGGTGCCACGGGTCGGGGTGCGGTTTGTACACCGACACGGTCGACATCACCAGCGCGGCTTTGACATTACGGCAATGCTCGAGCAGGAAACCCGTGGCCTCGGCGTTCATCGTGATGGCCCGGTCATAAGTGGTGTTCTCGAAGTTGGCGGCGATGTGGAGCAAATACGTGAAATCGCGCGGCAGATGGCCGAACTCACATGTCATCAGGTCGGCGGCGCGTGTCGTGACGCCGAGGGCCTCGACCTCGTCACGCTGGGCCGGGTCGCTGAAGCGGGCGATGCCCCACACGTCGTTGTCGCGGGTGAGGGCGGCGGTGACGGCATAGGCGATGCGCCCGGCAGGGCCCGTCACGAGGATCTTCTCTCCGGACAGCATCAGTCCTCCAACTCGACGTCGAAATGGCGGATGTAGAAGTCGTAGTCGGAGCGAATCGCATCAGCTGACAATCCGTACTGCTCCGGCGAGTAGCGGTGTACGCCATGCGCTGACGGCCGGTTCTGCGCCTGCCAGCGATCCATCCGCTCCTGAAGGGACGGGGTCAACTCCATGCCGAGGAACTCGTACACCCGCTGCATCGTGGCATGTCTGTCCCGGATCAACTCTCGGTGATGCACATCGAGGAACCGGTTCTCGCCGATGCGGGCCCGCGCCGCCATGGCCTGCTCCATTCCGAGGCGTAGATGTTCGGCGATATGTCTGCCCAGGCGCGCACAGTCGTTGGTGGCCGGCCAGTTCCCGGGGAAGACGGTCGCCACCAGGCTGGCGTAGGACGGTACGATTTTGGCTGGATCACGATGCGCCATGACGAATTTCGCGTCGGGATAGGCCGCGAGGAAATCTTCGAGGTGGAACTTCTGATGCGGGCATTTGAACAGCCAGCGGTTCGGTGGGCGCCGCGATTGCAGAAGCACCGCCACGCGGCGATGGTAGGCGTAGGTGTCGCGCATGTCGGTGTCCCGCCACCAGTTGTGGTAGCCGAACACCGGCAGCGTCATCTGCTGCGCACGGAAACCCAGGCCGAGCACCTCGGTGTCCTCGGTCGAGGCATCGGTGTCGAAGATGTGCATGGCCTTCAGGTCATCGCTGACGATCTGGTGGCCTTCAATCGCCGCGACCCGACGCGGATCGCATCGCTCGTCGGGCAGCGTCGGCGGCGGACACGGCTGTTCCTGTTCCCAGTTACGCAACGGGCGAAACCGCTCGTCCAGCGACATCATGTTGCCCAGTGCGGTTGTCCCGGTACGCGGTAGACCGATCACCGATACCGGACCGTCCACCGACAGCTCGTCGAGTTCGGGATGCGTGCGATACCATTCCTCGATTTCGAGTCGGTTCACCAGACGCCGGCACACCATGTCGACGGCGGCGCCCGCGTCTTGGGGCGCAAGCCGTGCGTCGGCCGCCAGGCTGTCGAGCAGCACCTCGAGACCCTCCCGAAAATCGCCGGTCCCGAAGTCGTCGAGGCCGCGTTTTTCCCGCGCTCGGTCCATCAATTCGTCTGCGGCGGGATAGCGAATGCGGTCGGTCACCACAACCTCCGAAACTGCGCGGCTTCGCGACGACGGCGAAGTTGTTCTGTGCGTTGGGCCAAAGTCACCACCGGGGTCTCGGGAGGCAGGTGGTCTCGTACGTCGGCGAGGGCGACCTTGGTGACGGTCGGGTCGGGCGCGTTACTCGGCTTGTTCCAGCGCATCTGCAGCATCCCCCACTTGTTGTCGGCCTTGTCGAGCCAATTCGGTACCCCGGGATCGCGTGCGCAGATCACGGCGCGGAAGCGACCGTCGTCGTCGAGGACGGCCTGCACGTCGTTGAGGCTGGACTGGCGGTTGACCCAGTCGACGGTGCTGAACCGGTCGTCGGCGACAAGGATCTGCCAATAGCGACACTGCCGTGGCAACTCCGTTTCGACGATGAGCGCCTCGTCGTCGTCGATCTCGTAGATCCCGTCGTAGTAGACCTGGTTGGGCAGGCTGCCCATGCCGTCGCTGACGCCGGATCGCTTGATGCCGTTGGTCGGATGGTGCTTGCGGTAGTACTGCACAAGCTCCATGTCCAGGCTGATCATCCCCTCGATCCACTGGGGAAGTTCGCCGAACCTCTGAGTCGTCTCCGCGGTGGTGGACGCCGGAAGATCGTCGAGCCTCTCGATCGCCATCCGGGCGTCCTGCTCGCCGGCCCAGTCACACGCACACATGCGCATCAGCAGCCGCTTCGTCCCGGGATGCAGTTGCCACCAGTCGCCGGTGTATCCGCGCGGACGCTCGGGGCTGAGTAGCACGCTGAAGTAGCCGTCGTCGGCGATGGTCAAGTCGTCGAGATCGTGGGTGGCGGGCGCCGGCTTCATGTCGGCGATCGTGGTGAGGAACAGCCAGCTCTGCTGGGTGATCTCGACGAATCGGCTGGTCCCTCGATAGCCCGAGATGCGGTAGCTGCCCTGGTCGTCGATCGTCGTTGTCTTGTAGACGAAGTCGGGGTCCGGGCCGCCCTGGTTGAACGCGATGTTCCACAGCGGGGCCCACACCGGTCGGTGTGGATCCATGTAGACGTGACACAGGTATCCGGCCGAGAGCATCGACAGCACCAGCCGGTACATGTCCTGGCGTTCGGCCTCGGTGACGTTCGGCCTGCCCCATTTGGCGATCAGTCGGTCGGCGACCGGCTCCAAGGCCCGCATCTGATCTGCCCACCCGGGCAGCGTCGTGTTTGGTGTTGTCATTTCGCGTCTTCTCCGGCTCGCCCCTGTCGGTAGAGCGCTTCTACATCACGCAGCTTCACCTTCATCGCATGATTTCGCGGCAGTTCGTCCACGATGACGACCGCGACCGGAACATGGTGGCGCGGAAGCGAATCGCGCACCAGTTGCTTGAGCTGCTCCTCGATCGGGCCGGCCGCACCCGCGACGGTTTCGACGGCAGCGAACGGCACGTGGCCGAGCCGGGCGTCGGGCACGCCGACCACACACGCGTCACGTACAGCGGGATGGGTGAGCAGTGCCCGCCGAACGGTTTCGGGCAGGATCTTGAAGCCACCCCGGTTGATGGCACCGTCGCCTCGCCCGTGCAACGTGACGAAGCCGTCTTCGTCGACGGAGGCGATGTCGGTGGTGGGAATCCAATCCGGCCCGATGAGTGGGATGAGCGCCTGCAGATACCCCCGCGCGTCCGGCGGCAGTTCGGCCCCGGTGTCCGGATCGACGACACGCACGGACGTGCCGGGCAGCGGCTTGCCGACGCTGTCCCGCTTGGCCCGGCCGTACTTCCGGTACATCTCTGGCGTCCAGCCGCAGACCGAGCCAGCGAATTCCGTTGCGCCGTATGCCCACAGCACCGGTATACCGAAGCGTTTCTCGAAGGCTTCCCGGGCGTCGGCCTCAAGCGGCCCGCTTCCGCCGAAGAGGTACTCCAGCGAGGCCAGATCCTCCTTGGCGGTGTCGGACTCGAGCAGCATCCGGATCACCGGGGGCTGCACGGCGGTGATCTTGACGGCGTAGGTCTTCACCGCGCGCACCCACTCGTCGACGCTGAACTTCTCCAGCAGCACCATTCGCCGGCCCGAGTAGGCCGCAGCGATCAACTGGCACACCCCGATGCTGGCGAACGGCCAGTACACCACGTCGGGCGGGTCGTCAGGCCCCGCCGGGGTGGCGTTCGCGCTCAGTACGGCCCGCTGCAGGACTGGCAGCGGAATCGGCATCCGCTTGGGCGGACCGGTCGTACCACTGGTGAGGATGTGCATGCTGGGCGAGTTCTCGGTGGCCACCGTCGCGCTGCCGCTCACCTGGCGGCGGGCGACGATCACGTGGGCATGGGGGGCAGACGCCTCCAGCGCCACACCGACGCTGCCGCAGCGCTTTGCGGCCTCGAGCACCGCCGGACTCCAGTCGGTTCGCTCAGCAATGACCGCGGCGGGCTTGAGCTTTTCGATGTCGCGAGCAACCGATTCCGGCGACTGAAAAGAGTAGATCATCGCCATCGACCGCCGGGCCGCGACCAGACCGACGATGGCCGCTGCGTGAGGCAACCGGTTGCGTGCGACCAGACCGATCAATCCGTCAGCGGGGACGTCGGCGTGATCGAGTTCGGCGATCAATTCATTGATCAGCGTGGCGACTTCGTCTCCGCTGTACCACCGACGTTCGAACTCCATACACGGCCGGGGGCCGTAGCTGGCGATACCGGCCCCCAGTTCGTCGGTGAACGCGCCGTCGCCGGGCGCGATTGAACTGACTGCCACCATCACAGCGCCTCGTCGTCGAGGGCGGCGGGTATGCGTGGTCCCCCGTCGATGGACAGCGTCTGGCCGCTGATCCACGCGCTCATCGGGCTGACGAAGAACAGCACTCCGTATGCGATGTCGTCGGGCCAGCCCACGCGACGCAGCGGTATCTCGCGTGCCATCGACTCGGGTGTCGCGCCAAACCGTGCCCATGAGCGCAGCGCACCCTCGCTGGCCACGCTGCCGACCGCGATCGCGTTGCACCGCACACCTTTCGGGCCCCACTCGGCGGCGGTGACGCGGGTCAGCATCTGCAGACCCGCCTTGGCCGCGGCATATGCTGCGCCGCCTTTGACCCCGAGCACCCCGGCCGCCGACGAGATGTTGACGATCGCTCCCCGCGCCGCGGCCAGGTACGGCAGCGCGGCACGCATGCAGAGATAGGCCGAGTCCAGATTCAGCTCAACGGCATTACGCCAGCGGTCGGGCGGGGTGTCCTTGAGCGCATGCATATAAGCGCCGCCGGCGTTGTTCACCAGGATGTGCAGCGCGTTGAACTTCGTCGCCGTCGCGTCCAGCAGCGCCTCCACACTGGCTGGATCGCGGACGTCGGTCGGCACCACGAGGGCGTCGCGGCCGGTGAGCCGGCGGATCTCGTCGGCGTTGCGGGCGAGGGTTTCCCGGGTCCGGCCGGCCAGCACGACGTCGGCGCCGCGGGAGGCGAGCAGTTGCGCTGTGCGCGCGCCGATGCCCGTGCCACCGCCGGTGACCACCGCGACCCGGCCGGTCAGGTCGAGCAGCGGGTCGGGATCGGTCCCCGCCGCGGCCTCGCTACCGCTCGTGGCGGCCATTCGTTCTCCTCAATCAAGAGTCGAAATACGTTATTTATTTAAATAATAATGCTGTTATGATCAGAGCGCAACCATGTGCGGCGAAGAAGACACGCGCCCAACGGGTTCGACGATGGGACAGGAGGTTCCGATGGCCACGAACACTGGTTCCGGCGGTGGCCAGGTGCCACGGATCCGGCTCAGCGAGGTGCCAATGGTGGCCAGTCGGGCGGACGGCTGGAAGGCGATCCGCGACGCCGGTCGGGTGGTGTACGCCGAGGAGGTTTCCTACTACTACATCACCCGGAGAGACGACGTCCTCGCGGCGCTGCGCGATCCGGAGTTGTTCTCCTCGGAGAAGGCGACCGCGATGCTGGGCAGCCCGCTGCCGCTGGTGCCGCTGGCCTTCGACCCGCCAAAGCACACCCGCTATCGCCATATCCTGCAGCCGTTCTTCAGCCCCAGTGCCCTCAAGGGGCTTCTGCCGTCGCTGCAGGAACAGATCAGCGACATCGTCGCCGACATCGCGACCAAGGGCGAGTGCGATGTGGTCGCCGAGGTGGCCATCCCCTATCCTTCGCAGGTCTTCCTCGCACTGTTCGGTCTACCGCTGGCCGAACGCGACCGGTTGGTCGCGTGGAAGGACGCCGTCATCGCACTGTCCGAGAAACCGGCCGAGGACGCCGACATCACGCCGGCCCTGGAGCTGTTCGCCTTCCTCACCGAAGCGGTCAACGAGCGCAAGCGCAATCCCGGAAACGACGTGCTGTCACAGGTTCTGACTGGAGAACAACCGCTGTCGGACCAGGAGGCAATCGGTCTCAGCTTCCTGTTCGTGCTCGCCGGACTCGACACCGTGACCTCAGCCATCGGCTTCGCGATGTATGAGCTGGCCCGCGACCCCGGGCTGCGTCGGGACCTGCGCCAGAACGACGGCGCGATCGACCGGTTCATCGAGGAGATCGTCCGACTGGAGGGGCCGGTCCCGGCGGTGCCCAGGATGACCACGGCCCCTGCGACCATCGGCGATGTCACCATTCCCGCCGACACCCAGGTCCGGCTGTGCCTGGGCGCGATCAGCCGGGAAGACGGCGGCGACGACATGCGCCTCGACGGGTCGATTCGCCGGCACTGGGGCTACGGCGGCGGCCCGCACAGGTGTCTGGGCATGCACCTGGCCAGGATGGAGCTGCGCCTGGTGGTCAACGAATGGTTGGCGCGCATACCCGAATTCGAACTCGCACCCCACAGCGATTCCAAGATCGACTTTCCGGCGGGCACCCACACCCTCAATGAGTTGTGGGTGCGGTTTCCCGTCCCAAGCTAGCCGGACGGGCTATCCGACCCGCTCGTCGAACGGCGTCAACAGCCGCTCGATCACGGTTGTGGAGGTTTTGGCGCCCAGGTCGGCGAAATCGAAGATGTCGACGGCGTGGGCCTTCAGATCGGCGATGCGCAGCAGACCCAGGTGTTGCTCGTCGGCCAGCAGCGTGTCGTAGAGGCGGTCGAAGTCGTAGTCGTAGTCGGAGACGGGCAGGCCCACGTTGAACGCATCGCCCACGCCGCACGCCAGTTCGGTGCCGTAGGCGATCATCAGATGTAGACAGAGCTGTTCGAGCAGGCAGCCGGGGACGGGTCTGCGCCCGTGTCTGAACGCATCGGTGAGCGCCTCGAACGCACGCACGATCTGGTCCATGAACACCGGTTGCCGGCTGCGCAGCATCTGCTCCCCCGCGTGGGCGCCAAGCGTGACGCCGGCGATCACCAACATATTGGCCGTCCTGGGCGTCAGGTCGGGGACCTCGCAGTGTGGGCAGCCACGGTCTTTGCACAGTGCACAGGTGACGCAGTCGTCGTAGCAGTCCCGACAATTCGGGCAGCACCCGTCGGTCGAGACACACGCTGTCGTCGGAAAGCTCAGGATGCCGTCATCGGCGCCGTGTTGTTCGGCGAAAAGCCGACGTGTCTCGGACTGACTGGCGATTTCGATCCTCATGGCTCCTCCGCTCCTTGATGGTCACGATGTTCAACCATCGTCGGCGCCCGTTACCCATAGGGCATCGACAGAGCCACGTAGGTACTACGTAATTCTGGCTCAGCGCCGGCGGGCGGCCAGGTGGGCGCGCGCGGCCCGCACCTGGGCCGGTGTGCCGATGTTGTTCGCCATCACCGACAGCTCCTCTTCCATGCCGACCTCGAGGGGAACCGCTGCGGCCAGCCGCACCAGCCGCTTGGTTTCGGTGATGGCGTGCCTGTTGCGTCCGGCGATCGCTCGTGCGAGCTGAAGAGCCTCGGCGAGTGGGTCGTCGCACACCCGACTGGCCAGGCCCCAGGCGCGCGCCTCGTCGCCGTTGATCCGCCTGGCCGTCACGAGAAGCTCCAGCGTTCGGTCCGCGCCGATCAGCGGTGGCAGCAACTGGCTGGCGCCCATGTCGACGGTCATACCGAATGCGATTTCCAGACAACCCATCTGGATGTCGGCGGTGACGAGGCGGATATCGGCGCCGAGCGCGAGCTGAAAACCGCCGCCGAGCGCGTGCCCGTGCATCGCCGCGATGACCGGCACCGGAGTGTCCCGAAGTGCGCGCACGATGCGTTGACCGCGGCCCGGCCGGCGTCCTGTCGACGTGGGGTCGCGCGGATCGGCGAACGGGCGCTGACCCGACGCGCCCTCGCCCGCGAAGTCCCGGTGCAGGGAGAGGTCCAGCCCGGCGCAGAACGACCGCCCTCGGCCCGAAAGCACGACCGCTGCCAGATCGTCGTTGGCCCGAGCCGCTTCGGTCGCCGCGACCAGGTCGTCGAACATCTCATCGTTTAGGGCGTTTCGCTTGTCCGGCCGATCCAGCTGGATGTGCAGCACGCCATCGGTGACGTCCGCGGTGACCGTGCTCATGTGGACCCCATTCTTCGTCACGCGCTCACGACGTCGACAACCGCTTCGCGGGAGTCACCGAGCATGTACCCCTGGACCGCGTCCAGGTGCCGACGCCAGTACCGCCTGGCCTCCTCCATCTCCCCCGCGGACAGCAGCCTGGCCAGCTTGGCATGTGCCCGTTGCCCTGTTTTGATCGCGGGCACGTCGTAGCCGTCCGGAAGGGCGGCCACGTGTGCCCGGTTGTGGGCACTGATGATGTGTAACAGCATGTCGGCCAGCACCTTCAGGGTCGCGTTACCCGCCAGGTCCACCACCGCCCGGTGGAAGGCGACGTCGTGCTCGGCGTAGGCCTGGGGATCCTCGACCAGCCCGGCGCCCTCGGCGACCAATCGGTCCAGCGTCGCCAGGGGCCCGGCCAGCCGCCGCGGTGAGGCCGTCGCGATTGCGGACTCCTCCAGACTGGCGCGGGCCCGATACACGTCGAGCAGTGTGGTGCCCATCGACTGCAGCAGCACGCCGGTGGCTACGGCCGCCACCGCGGGATCCGGCTTCAATGCCCGAGCCCCACCGCGGGCGCCGCGCAGCACTTCGATCAGCTGCTCGGACTCCAGGATCCGGAACGCCTCCCGCAGGGTCGCGCGCGACACGCCGAAGTGCGCGGCCAGGACCGCTTCGCTGGGCAGTGGCTCGCCGGCTGACAGTTCGCCGGTCACGATCCTGCGCCGGAGGTGTCCCGCGACGAGCTCGGCGGTCTTCGGAACCCTGACCCGAGAATTGTTTTGCGGCACTCGTATCACCGTCCTGCCGACTCGCGACCCAGCGCGCCGAGTCCGCCTTGCTGTACCATAAATATTTATTTAATTATACTATATTGTCCGTGAGGATCGATGCCGAGCTGTAGCGGCCCGATGGCCGCTGTGGAAGCTTCCGATCATCACCGGAACTGTGGAGTGCCGAATCCGCTCACGACTCCCTTCTGCTCTTGGCATGTGCCGTACAGAACACCACGACCCTCGGACTCGGCAGCGCCGTCGCAGTGGCGTTCGCCCGCACGCCGTGACGGATTCTGCTCGGCGGGAGGAGAACGTAATCGACACCGGCACAACGTTTTACGACGGGTAGGTGCGCCGATGGCAAGTTCCTGGCCAACGGCGCGCTGGAGAAGCCTTTCCAGGCCCGCCCGCAGCGGTTGGGGCCGCGTTTGGATGGTTTGCTACATCACGACTCGGCCGCCGAGTGCGCAAGAGCAAGCAACGCCCCCGCCGCCACCACAGCGCGGCACGATTACGCACGGCGTGTTGCATGATTGGGGCGTAGCGGATCTGGCGGGGACGGTGAGGCAATGAACGGTGACACAGTCGGTAACGCTATGAAGCGCGAGGCCGACCGCGAGAACGACCATGACGTGCTGACGTTCGGCGAGGCCGGTGAACGCCTCAGCCGTGAGATCGCATCCACCACGGCTCGGCTCGCCGAATTGGAATCGGCGGGCGACTCCGCCGAGTTGCAGAAGGTCCGAGCGCAGTTGGACGCCCTGCGGGCCGCCGCCGCGCGGAACTCCGCGCATCCGATCAACGACGCCAACTTCGAGAGATTCTTCGGCTACCCGGGCAGGCCCAAACGCACTGGCGACGGAACACCGGGTGAACAATGACGCTGTGACCCCATCCGAGAGTATGCGGCGACCCGGTTACGCACCGGCCAACGCCGCGGTTGGGCGTCGCGGGCTGCACACCCGGCAGCGCGTCCTCACCCGCGCAGGCCAGCTCTTCGTGGCGCACGGTTTCCACGGCACCTCCATGGATGCGATCGCGAAAGCGGTGGGAGGTTCGCGGGCGACGATCTACCAGTACTTCGAAGACAAAGAGGAGATCTTCCGCGAACTATCCCGCCAGTGCGAACCGGCGGTCCTCGAGCACGGCCGCCGGCTCGGTGAGCTTGGCCCCCACCCGGAAGGCATGGCCAACCTGCACGGGTGGCTGGTCGAGTGGGCGGAGCTTTACGACAAGTACGCCGTGGTGTTCCTGGAATTTCCCGGCATCGGCACGATCGCCGGTGTGACAGGCGCCGCCGCGGTGTCCGACAAATATGCCGACACGGTCACGGCCAAACTGCGCGATGCGGGGGTACGTGGGATCGACCCCGAAGACGCCGCCGCCGCCTTGCTGCGGATCGCGCACATGGTCAACCTCTATCGATTCCGCGGGCAGCTGGGGCTGAACTCACGCTCGAACACGTCGGCGGCGCTGTCGATCGCTATCCAGCTGCTGTTGTTTCCCGACACGCCCGCCGAGGTGACCGCTGCCGTCGCCACGGATTCGGCCTCGGTCACAACGGTTTTCCCGACGGCCTTCCCTCTCGATACCGCGACCGACGACGACCGCGACGCGGAGGGGCCACCGGTGCAGCGCGACGTGCTCACGGCGGCCTCCGCGCTGTTTGCCCACCACGGCTACTACTCGGTGTCGATGGAGGACATCGCCGCTGCGGCGGAAGTCAGCCGGGCCACGCTGTATCGCCACTTCAGCAGCAAGGTCAAGGTTCTGGCGGGACTCACCGACTGGGCCGTCGCGGAGAGCCGGCACATCGCCGCCCGGCTCCACACGTTGGCGCAGGGCGAACCCACCGCCGAGGACCTTCGCGCCTGGTTGACCCAGTTCGTGGCGTTCCAACGCACCTACGGCGGTGTCACCCGCGCCTGGCACGACGGCACCCTCGCCCAGCAGTTGCCGGTAGACGTGCTCACCGAGGGCACCGGCGCGATCCACGGAGCGGTGATGGCCCTGCTCGACCACGTGGATCTGCCCGCAGGCCTCGACCCGCTGGTCGCCGTTGCCATATTCCTCGCAGTGCTCGGCCGGCTCAGCGAGCTGTCGGCCTCACGCCATCCCGAGCGAAGCGATGAGGACACGGCGGCACTGATGCTGGATGTGCTGCAGCGCTGCCACATTGCCCGGCCGTGAACCCGTCCGTAGGCTCGCCTCACATGCTCAGCAAAGATCGCATGCCACGGCTTGCGGGCATGCGTCGCGCCGTCTTCGCTCGGCACTGTAATCCGTGGAGTGCCTGGAGCCGGTGGGCCACCGCCCCGTTGGTGCTGGTTCCAGCCTGGACCCGCAGCTGGCGCCACGCGGCATGGATCGCGGTCTGGTTCGCCGTGAACCCGGTGATCTTCCCTCCGCCCGCCGACGAAAGCGCCTGGGCGACCCGCGCCATCCTCGGTGAGGAACTTTGGATCGTCGAACGGCCACGCGACACCGGCATGGTGGTCAATGCCGCTGGCACACTGGCCGGCGCGATCGCGCTGGTAGCCGCCGGGTGTCGCCGCGCGGGGCCGGCCGCGGTCTGGATCGGCGCCCAAATGGCACTTACGCTTGTTTACTGGCAGCTGATGGCGAAGTACTTCGACCGGCATCGGCAACAAACGCCGCGGCGCGGGTAGGTTGGCGTCATGCCCGAGGAGAAGCCGCACGGGGCAGCGGAGCCGGACGAGGAGGGCTACACGCCGAGCGGCGTGCCCACCTTCGAGTCGGTGCGCGAGAAGATCGAGACCCGGCACGGCACCGCGATCGGCGCGTCGGAGCTGGCCGCCGAGACGCCCGAGGGCCGTGCGGTCGAAGAACAGTACGAAGACAGGAAGAAGGCCGCCGCCGAGCGTCTGGCCCAGATCCGCGAGTCGATGAAGAAGGACGAACCCAGCTAGCCTCGGACGGGCCACGTGTCGGGGCCGGCGGGTAGGTTCCCCGACGATGCGCTCCTTCACCGTCGCCGAACGCCGCGCCCGGCTGGCCCGGCGTCATCTGCTCACCGAACCCGCCGCTTCGCCCGTCGACGCCGCCGCGGACCTGGTCGGGCTGCACGCCACCGACCCGGCCACCCCGTACCTGTCGCTGTGGGCGAGGTGCCCCGGCTTCACCGTCGCCGACCTCGACGGGGAGCTCTACACGCACCGGCGGTTGGTCAAACACCTCGCGATGCGACGCACCTTGTGGGTGGTATGCGGTCAGGATCTGTCGACGGTGCAGGCCGCGGCCAGCGACCGGGTGGCCGCCAACGAGCGCCGCCGGCTGTGCGCCGATGCCGCGACGGCCGGGGTCACCGACGACGGCCAGGGGTGGCTGGCGGCCGCGCGTGAGGCGGTCCTTGCCCACCTCACCGCACACGGGCCGACCAGCGCCCGGGAGCTACGCGCCGCACTGCCGCAGCTCGCGGGCACCTATGATCCAGCCCCGGGAAAGCGATGGGGCGGTGAGACACCGTTGGCACCAAGGATTTTGACGGTGCTCTCGGTGCAGGGCGACATCATGCGCGGTCCGAACGACGGCAACTGGACGGCCTCGCGACCGCTGTGGGCGTCGATGGCCGACTGGTCGCCGCACATCCGCGACGCGGTGGCGCCGGAGGCGGCGCGCAATGAGCTGGTGCGCAGATGGCTGCGCACGTTCGGACCCGCCACCGTCACCGATATCAAGTGGTGGTTCGGCAACACGCTGACGTGGGCACGGCAGGCGCTGCGCGATCTCGACGCCGTCGAGGTGGACCTGCACGGCACGCCGGGCTTCGCACTGCCCGACGATCTGGAGACCGAACCCGAGGTCGAGCCGTGGTGTGCGCTGCTACCCGGCCTGGACGTCACCACGATGGGGTGGTTCGACCGGGACTGGTATCTGGGCGGGCACCGCGAACAGGTGTTCGACAGAAACGGCAACGGTGGGCCGACCGCGTGGTGCGACGGCCGCATCGTGGGTGCCTGGGCTCAGGACGCCGACGGTCGCGTCGAGCTGCGGCTGGTCGAGGACGTCGGCCGCGCGGCCCACCGCGCGCTGGCCCGGCGTGCCGACCAGCTGACCCAATGGCTCGACGGCGTGCGCATCAGTGCGCGCTTTCCGTCCCCGCTGTCGAAGAGTTGAGGGCTCAGACGTCCAGCACACCGGCCGGTGTCGAGGACGCACCTCTGGCGATGACCGTCGGCATCGACGTGGCCGCATCGGTGCGCAGGATCGTGTGAACCACCTCGACGAGATCCTCGACCGGCATCAGCTTGCCGGGCATGTAGCCCCGCTCGACCCAGATCGGATATGCCTTCATCGCGAGTTCCGCATCCCACCCGGCGTTCATGCCCGTCGCCGCATCGCCTTCTCCGCCTGCGCATTCCCCGACGACCAGGCAGGTGAAGCCGATCTCGGGGTGTTCGCCGCGCCAGGCGTCGACCAGGCTCACCAACGCCGCCTTGCTGACCCCGTAGGCGCCCAGCCCAGGCCAGGGCGGGGTGAGACTGCCCGCATCCGAGGACAGATAGACCGCCTTGCCCGCGGATGCGCGCAGATGCGGTACGGCGGCGGCGGTCACCAGCGCGGCCCCGGTGACGTTGGTCTCGAACACCCGCCGCCAGGTGTCGGCGTCGGTGTCGACCAGACGCACCAGTGGCCCGATGGCGGGCGTGTAGACCAGATTGTCGATACCGTCGAGCACCTCGGCGGCCTCCGCGATGGCCGACCGGCACGAGGCCTCGTCGGTGACGTCGCATTCGACGGCGACCGCTTTGCCGCCGGCTTCCTTCGCCGCTGTCTCGATGCGCTCACGGCGCCGCGCCAACAGCGCCACATGGTCGCCACGCTGGGCCAGACCGACACCGATGCACCGGCCGAGCCCACTGGACGCGCCGATCACAACCGTTTTGGACATACTCTCCTCGCTAACCGCGGTAACGGCATTCTCAGATGAGGAGAACATACCTCACGCGCTGACTTTGCGGCCCTTTCGGCGCTTCTTCGACGGCCGTGGCACGTCGAGGCACTCGGCGAGGAAGTGGCCCGTGTAGCTGTCCGGGTTCGCGGCGACGTCCTCGGGTGTCCCCGTGGCGACGACCGTGCCGCCGCCCGCGCCGCCCTCGGGTCCCATGTCAACGATCCAGTCGGACGTCTTGATCACGTCGAGGTTGTGCTCGATGACGATGACCGTGTTGCCCTTGTCGACGAGGCCGTTGATGACGCCGAGCAGCTTGCGGATGTCCTCGAAGTGCAGGCCGGTGGTCGGTTCGTCGAGGATGTACACGGTGCGGCCGGTGGAGCGCTTCTGCAGTTCGGAGGCCAGCTTGACGCGCTGCGCCTCACCGCCGGACAGGGTCGGCGCCGGCTGACCGAGCCGCACATAGCCCAGGCCGACGTCGACCAGTGTCTGCAGATACCGGTGAATCGAGGTGATCGGCTTGAAGAATTCCGCCGCGTCCTCGATCGACATGTCGAGAACCTCGGCGATGGTCTTGCCCTTGTAGTGCACCTCCAGCGTCTCGCGGTTGTACCGCGCGCCATGGCACACCTCGCAGGGCACGTACACGTCGGGCAGGAAGTTCATCTCGATCTTGAGTGTGCCGTCGCCCGAACACGCCTCGCAGCGGCCACCTTTGACGTTGAACGAGAACCGTCCCGGCTGATACCCGCGCACCTTGGCCTCGGTGGTGGCCGCGAACAGCGTGCGGATCTTGTCGAACACCCCGGTGTAGGTGGCCGGGTTGGATCGCGGTGTGCGACCGATCGGCGACTGGTCGACGCGCACCAGCTTGTCCACCTTGTCCAGCCCGGTGACCCTGGTGTGTCGGCCCGGCACCTGGCGGGCGCCGTTGAGCTTGTTGGCCAGCACCGACGCCAGGATGTCGTTGACGAGGGTGGATTTGCCCGAGCCGGACACCCCGGTGACCGACGTCAGCACCCCGAGCGGAAACGTCACGTCGATCTCACGCAGGTTGTGCTCGCGGGCACCGACGACCGTGAGCTGACGCTTCTTGTCGACCGGCCGCCGGATCGCCGGGATATCGATCTGTTCCTTGCCCGAAAGATACGCGCCGGTCAGCGATTCCGGATTCTTCATCAACTCGTCGTACGGGCCGCTGTGCACGATCTGGCCGCCGTGCTCGCCCGCGGCGGGGCCGATGTCGACGACCCAGTCGGCGTGGGCGATGGTGTCGAGGTCGTGCTCGACGACGATCAGCGTGTTACCCAGATCCCTGAGCCTGATCAGCGTGTCGATGAGCCGACGGTTGTCGCGCTGGTGCAATCCGATCGACGGCTCGTCGAGCACATAGAGCACCCCGACCAGTCCGGACCCGATCTGGGTGGCGAGCCGGATCCGTTGCGCCTCACCGCCGGACAGCGTGGCCGCGGCCCGCGACAGCGACAGGTAGTCCAACCCCACGTCGAGCAGGAAGCCGAGCCGCGACTGGATCTCCTTGAGCACCTGGCCGGCGATGGCCTGCTCGCGCGAGCCGAGGGTCAACGCGTTGAGGAACTCGGCGCACTCCGCGATCGAGAGTTCGGAAACCTCGGCGATCGACTTCTCGCCGAACTCCCCCGCCGTCATCGTGACCGCGAGAATCTCGGGTTTGAGCCGGGTGCCCTGGCATTCCGGGCACGGCACGTCGCGCATGAAGCCCTCGTAGCGCTCCTTCATCAACTCCGAGTCGGTCTGCTCCATGCGGCGCTGCAGAAACGCCATCACGCCCTCGAAATCGGCGTAGTACGAACGGGTTCGGCCGTAGCGGTTCTTGTACCGCACGTGCACCTGTTCGTCGCAACCCTCGAGGATCGCCTTGCGCGCCTTGGCGGGCAGCTTCTTCCACGGCGTATCGACATCGAACCCGAGCGAATCGCCGAGCCCGGCCAGCATCCGGGTGAAGTACTCGGCGGTCTGGCCCATCGACCACGGGGCGATGGCCCCCTCCGCCAGCGTCAGGTCGGGATCGGGAACGACGAGCTCCGGGTCGACCTCCTTGCGAATTCCGAGCCCGACGCACTCCGGGCAGGCGCCGTAGGGCGAGTTGAACGAGAAGGACCGCGGTTCGAGGTCGTCGACGGCCAGCGGGTGCCCGTTTGGGCAGGCCAGCTTCTCGGAGAAGCGCTGTTCGCGGTGCGGATCGTCGTCGTCGCGGTCGACGAAATCGAGCACCACGATGCCGTCGGCGAGGTTCAACGCCGTCTCCACCGAGTCCGTCAGCCGCTGCTTGGCGGTGGCCTTGACGGTGAGACGGTCGACCACCACCTCGATGTCGTGCTTCTCCTGCTTCTTCAGCGTCGGCGGTTCGGTCAGCGGATACACCACGCCGTCGACGCGGACCCGGCTGTACCCCTGCGAGTTCAGCTTGTCGAACAGGTCGACGAACTCGCCCTTGCGGGTGCGCACCACCGGTGCGAGCACCTGGAACCGCAGGCCCTCCTCCATGGCGAGGACCTGGTCGACGATCTGCTGCGGGGTCTGGCGGGCGATGCGCTCCCCGCACACCGGGCAGTGCGGGGTGCCGGCGCGCGCGTAGAGCAGACGCAGGTAGTCGTAGACCTCGGTGATGGTGCCGACCGTCGACCGCGGGTTGCGGTTGGTCGACTTCTGGTCGATCGACACCGCCGGGGACAGACCTTCGATGAAATCGACATCGGGTTTGTCCATCTGACCCAGGAACTGGCGTGCATAGGCCGACAGCGACTCGACATAGCGCCGCTGCCCCTCGGCGAAGATGGTGTCGAACGCCAGCGACGACTTGCCCGATCCGGACAACCCGGTGAAGACGATCAGCGCGTCACGCGGTAAATCAAGATCAACGCTTCGCAGGTTGTGCTCACGCGCGCCCTTGACGATCAGGCGGTCTGCCACCCGGTTTGTCCTCCCGCCGATAGAGTTCACGCCCACTCTATGTGCCGCCACCGACAAGCCCGATACCGTGAGCACCATGACCGTCGTCGACGATAACTACACCGGCCATGTGGACCCCGGGACCGCCGCCCGCCGCAACCTCGCGGGCGCCTCGATCGTCAAGGCCTCGGTGGGCCCGATGGACAACAACGCCTACCTGGTGACCTGTTCCCGAACGGGTGAGACGCTGCTCATCGACGCCGCCAACGACGCCGAGATCCTGCTCGACCTGATCGACAAGCACGCACCGAAGCTGTCGCTGATCCTGACCAGCCACCAGCACTTCGACCACTGGCAGGCGCTCGAACAGGTGACCAAGGCCACAGGCGCCCCGACCGCCGCGCATGAACTCGACGCCGAACCACTGCCCGTCAAACCCGACCGGATCCTGCAACACGGCGACACGATCCACATCGGCGACCTGTCCTTCGACGTCATCCACCTGCAGGGACACACGCCCGGCTCGGTCGCGCTAGCGCTGGACGGCGCCGACCCGCAGACCGGTGCGACGCACCTGTTCACCGGCGACTGCCTCTTTCCCGGCGGCGTCGGCAAGACCTGGGAGGAAGGCGCGTTCGAGCAGTTGCTCAACGACGTCACCACCCGGGTGTTCGACGTCTACGGCGACTCGACCGTGGTGTACCCGGGGCACGGTGACGACACCACGCTGGGTGCCGAGCGCCCGCACCTCGGGGAATGGCGCGAGCGCGGCTGGTGACCTGCGGTGGCTTCCCGTGGGCCGAGACCATGCGATGACGGCTTTGGCCTAGGCTGATGCGACACGACCTATCCAAATTCGCGATGGCGACGTTGGAGTTTGCGAGGAGATACGGATGAACAACGCTCAGTTGGAAAAGGCACGTAGTGGTGCCGGATTCATCGCCGCACTGGACCAGAGCGGCGGCAGCACGCCCAGGGCGCTGAAGCTCTACGGCATCGCGGAGGATGCGTACTCCGGCGACGACCAGATGTTCGACCTGGTGCACGAGATGCGCACCCGCATCATCACCAGCCCCGCCTTCGACGGCGAGCGGATCATGGGCGCGATCCTGTTCGAGATGACGATGGACCGCGACATCGAGGGCCGGCCCACCGCCGACTATCTGTGGAACGTCAAGAACATCGTGCCGTTCCTCAAGATCGACAAGGGCCTGGCCGACGAGAAGGACGGCGCCCAGGTGATGAAGCCGATGCCGGGACTGGACGACCTGCTGGATCGCGCCGTGGCCAAGGGCATCTTCGGCACCAAGGAGCGCTCGGTCATCAAACTGCCGGGTGCGGGCCTGGACGCGGTGGTGGACCAGCAGTTCGAGGTCGCCCAGCAGGTCCTGGCCAAGGGCCTGGTGCCCATCATCGAGCCCGAGGTCGACATCAAGAGCCCGAAGAAGGCCGAGGCCGAAGAACAGCTCAACACCCGCCTGCTCGAGGGCGTCAACAAGCTCGGTTCGGACCAGAAGGTGATGCTCAAGCTGACGCTGCCCGAGACCGACAACCTGTTCAAGGAACTGGTGGAGCACCCCAATGTGCTTCGGGTGGTGGCGCTTTCGGGCGGATACAGCCGCGCCGAGGCGTGCGAGCGGCTGGCCCGCAACACCGGCGTCATCGCGAGCTTCTCGCGCGCGCTGACCGAGGGGCTCACCGCGCAGCAGAGCGACGAGGAATTCAACGCCACGCTGGATCAGGCGATCGCGGACATCGCCAAGGCGTCGGCTACCTGACCCGCTGCGGGGCCTCGCGCCGGCGTTAGCCGCCGGGGCGCTGCCCGCCCTCGCCTTCCCCGCCCCGGCCTGGTGGTGGCTGGCGTGGGTGGGACTGACCCCGCTGCTGCTCCTGATCCGGGCCGCGCCGACGCCGGCGCGGGGGGCGGCGCGGGCCTGGATCGGCCTGGCGGGCTTCGTCACGGTCACCCAGTTCTGGCTGCTGCCCAGCGCGGGTCCGCTGCTGTTCGGTTACGCGCTGGGGCTCGGGGCCCTGTGGCTGCCCTGGGGGTGGGCCGCGCACCGCTTGCTGTCCGGCCAGGTCACGACGCGGCAGTTGCTCGCGGCGGTGGCGCTCCTGCCCTGCCTGTGGGTGCTCGCCGAAGCCGCCCGATCCTGGCACGTGATCGGTGGCCCGTGGACGCCGCTGGGGGCCTCGCAGTGGAACCAGCCGGCGACGCTGGCGCCCGCATCGGCGGGCGGCGTGTGGCTGGTCAGCGCGCTGATCGTGGCGGTCAACACGGCAGTCGTCGGGTCGGTCTTGCTGCGTTCGGCGCGCCCGCTCGCGCTGGCCGTCGTCCTCGCCGCACTGGGCCCCGCCTGGTTCTGGGCCGGCCCGGCGCCACCTCAGGGCGCGTCGGCGCGGGTGGCGCTCGTCCAACCCGGGGACATCGTGGACGCGACGGAGCGGCAGGCCGTCGGCGAGGCGTTGACGGCGCAACTCGAGGGTCAGCGCCTCGACCTGGTGGTCTGGGGTGAGAGCAGCGTGGCGGTCGATCTGGTCGACGACCCCGACGCCCTGCGGCGTCTCGCGGCGCTGTCCCGCCGGGTCGGGGCCGACCTGCTGGTCAACGTCGACGCGCGGGGACCCACCGGAGACATCCACAAGTCCTCGGTGCTGATCGGCCCGGGCGGGGCGCGGGGGTCCTACACCAAGACCCGGCTGGTGCCGTTCGGCGAATACGTGCCGCTGCGGCCGCTGCTGGGCTGGGCCACCCGCCACACCAAGGCCGCCGACGAGGATCGACGGCGCGGATCCGGTCCCGTGGTGCTGCACACCGACTCGTTGGCGATCGGGCCGTTGATCAGCTTCGAGTCGACGTTCTCGGACCTGCCCCGTCGCGTGGTGCACCTCGGCGCCCAGGTGTTGGCGTATCAGAGCTCGACGTCGACCTACCAGGGCAGTTGGGCCCAGCCCCAGCTGGCTGGCCTGGTCGCCGTGCACGCCGCAGAGGTGGGCCGGCCTGCGGTACACGCCGGGTTGTCCGGTGTCAGTTCGGCGTTCGACGCGCGCGGCCACGAGCTCGGCTGGTTACCGGCCGATGACCGCGGCGTGTTGGTGGTCGACGTCCCACTGGGGACGCACCGCACCGGCTACGACCGCTTCGGAGACTGGGCGGTCGCCGCGTCGCTACTGATCGCTATGGCGTGGTGTGCACGATCAGCACGTCGCTCTTGGAGCGCCGTGCGACGTTGGCGGGAACGGAGCCGAGCAGTCGGCCCGCGATGGTCGAGAGCCCGACATTGCCGACCACCAGAAGATCGGCCTTGACCTCGTCGGCCAGCTCGACGAGGGCGTCGACCGGGGCGCCGACGATCGCCTTCTCCTCGACGTTGGTGGCTCCGGCTTGTTGAGCGCGCTCCCGCGCCTCGCGCAGGATCGCGTAGATGGGTGCGTTGCCCGCCATCTTGTAGCCCTCGTCCTTGAGGACGTCGGCAGCTCGCTGATCCTCGTTCTGGGGAAAGTACGCCGTGGCCACGATCACCTTCGCATCCGACCCGGCGATCTGGCCGGCCTTGTCCACCGCGCGCAACGACGAATCCGATCCGTCCGTGCCGACCACGATGGTCTTGTAGCCGCTCATCCATATCCTCCAAGTGTCAGTTAGCGCCACCCGAGACAGTAACCCGTAGCCAGGTGCCCGGGGCGCAAATCACCCCACATGAATAGCATTTGCCTGGCGATTCGGACCACATTACGCCCCCAAGATCACTTGGCGCGCCGTAGGTGACGCGGCCTACACCCACGTCGCAATATTCGGCCGCGTCAATCGGCAACCGCAGCAAGAGAAGTGATAGCCGAGCGGTCACCGCGGGTAACCGCGTGACATGACCAAGCGAAGCGCCGCCGAATTCGTGCCGGACACGCGCGATCTGGACGATCTGGCCAGCGCCGCTCAGGGATGCAAGGGTTGCGACCTGTATCTGGACGCCACCCAGGCGGTGTTCGGCGGTGGCTCAGATACGGCCGACATGATGCTGGTCGGCGAACAACCGGGCGACCAGGAGGACAAAGCGGGGGTGCCGTTTGTCGGACCGGCGGGCAAGCTGCTCGACAAGGCGCTCGCGGCGGCCGACATCGATCGCGACCGCCTGTATGTGACCAACGCCGTCAAGCATTTCAAGTTCACCCTGCCCGAGCGCGGCAAACGTCGTATTCACAAGACGCCCAGTCGCAGCGAGGTCGTCGCCTGTCGGCCTTGGCTTTTCGCCGAGATGATGTCGGTGCAACCGGAAGTCGTCGTACTGCTCGGCGCGACGGCCGCACAATCCTTGTTGGGCAGTACATTTCGCCTGACCGCCCATCGCGGCGAGCAACTGAGCCTGCCCGATGCCCCGGACACCGCCGGTTTCGACCCCGCGGTCGCCGTCACCGTGCATCCGTCCTCGGTGCTGCGCGGTCCGCCCGATGCCCGGGAGGCGGCGTTCGACGGCCTGGTGTCGGATCTACGGTTCGCCGCAGGCCTGCTCGCCGGTTAGCAGCCCCACGCGGCGGGAGGCACCCATTGCCACACGGCAGGCGGCACCCAGTAGCCCGCTCCACACGGCGCCGCCGGTGGTGGTGGGGCGTTCCAGCGCGGCCCGCGGTGGCCCTTGTTCCAGTGCCGCCAATCGTCCCAGTCGTCGTGGTCGAGCTTCCATGTCACCTGATGCGGTGCGGTGGCCACTCCCGGTTCGGCTTTTGCGGCGCCCGCACCGAAACCCACACCCGCGACAGCGAACGCCGCGACGATTGCTGCTCCCGCTCCGAATTGCTTCACAGTCACGTTCAAAACCCCTATTAGCACAGCCAATTCAGTCCACGACCCGCCATGATTCTATCCCTACGAAGCCAGGCAAATCATCTGAATTCCGGTGTGCGGCTTGGTTATTGACGCTCACGCGATTTGCGGACAGACGCCATCGCTACTGCAGTGGGACGTGACTGCAAACCCTTTCGCTCCTCGTTAGGTGTGGCGACCACCGGCCATGCGCATCCGCGCAAACCGGCTCTGTTGACGCAGCAAGCAGCCTGGTCGGTAACTCAGGTGTAGAGAGCTTCGAAGCGCTTGACGGAGCGTTCGATATCGCCGCGCACCGCTCTGGCCGCGGCTGCTCCGATCGGCCCGAACAGGGGGCGCCCACCGAGATCGATCTTGACGCTGAACGCGCATCCCACCTCGGCCGGGGCCACCGTCATCCGCAGGGCGTACTTCGTGCCGCCCACCCCGTCGCCGGTGATCGCCAGCAGCTTGGGCGGATCGAGCTCGCGCACCGTCCAGGTGACACGGTTGCGCAGGCCCTTGGCTCCCGCCACCCCGACCAGGGTGGTGCCGACCGCCAGCTCCGAGGGCACCTCGCCGCGCCACCCCTCGTGCATCTGCAGCCAGTCACCGAGCTCGGCCAGGTTGGATGCGTGCGCCCAGGCGTCTTCGGGGCACAGCGACAGCTCGCGCGACAGTTCCAGCTTGGCCATGCCCGATCCTAAGCAGAGCGAGTGGCGGGATTCGAACCCGCGTAGACGGCTTTGCAGGCCGGTGCCTATCCACTCAGCCACACCCGCACGACAGTGAGGCTGCCAGGACACCGGCCGCGGGCCCAGCATTGAAATAGTCGTGATCTTTATTGGGCCTGGCCCCACCCGCGGCCGCTCCGCGTCGAGGCCACCATCCCGAAGGCGGCCAGCAGCGCGAACGCCGCGAATGCCCAGCGTGCCGACGTCGCATCGCCGACGTCGGTCAGGTTGACGACCACCCCGGCCAGCCCGGCGCCGAATGCGCCGCAGATCAACTGGACGGTGTTGATCGCGGCGGCCGCAGCGGGCGCCTCCGCCGGATCGTCGACCCGGCTCATCGCCCACGCCGACAGGTGCGGCCACGCCATGCCCACCCCGGCCCCGGTGATCAGCAGCGCCACCGCCCACGCCGCAACCCGGCCGAACGGCGCCTCCGCAGCCATCGTCGACGACCCCACCGCCAGGCCGGCCGCCATCACCAACGGGGCGACCGCGACGGTGCGGCGGATCACCCGCTCGCTGCGCAGCGACGCGCTGACGATCTCGCTGACCGTCCACCCGACCGCCAGAACGGCGCCGAGAAAGCCCGCGGCGACCGGCGTCAGATGAGCAAGGCGCTGGCCGAACAGCGGTACGTACATGTCCACCATCGTCGCCGCCATCAGCACGCCCAGCGTCAGGTAGATCCACTTCAACGGCCCACGACCGTAGGCACTGGGCGGCAGCACCGCGGCGGGCCGCCGCCGGTCCACAGTGAAGAACACCGCGACCAGTACCGCCCCGAGCGCCAACAGCGCCACCGTCCCACGAATGTCGGTCGGCACCGCGGCGACGCTGACGGCCATCGCCGCCGCGCCCAACAACAACAGCGACCACACCGGTATCGGGGTACGGACGAGCTCCTCGCCGCCGTTGCGGCGGGCGGGCAACGCAACCGGCACCAGAACGGCCATCGCGGCGGACAGGATCACCAGCACACCGAACGCCCACCGCCACGAGGTGTACTGCGAGAACAGTCCGCCGGCGGCAGGACCGACCAGAGTGCCGACGCCCCACATCGCCGACACCAACGCGGATGCCTTGGTCCACAACGTGTTCGGCAGCGCGGTGCTGATGACCGCGTACCCCAGGCCGGCCAGCAACCCGCCCGCCAGACCCTGCACCGTGCGACCGGCCAGCAGGATGCCCATCGTCGGGGCCAGCGCACAAGCCAGGCTGCCCGCACCGAACACGCCGAGGCCGAACAGATAGGACCAGCGCGGCCCGATCCGCAACACCGTCGAGTGCACCGTCGTCGCCGCGACCACCGACGCGACCAGATATACCGTCGTGACCCACGCATACAGCCGGTGGCCGCCGATGTCGGCCACGGCGCTGGGCATCAGGCTGATGGTGAGGAATTCGTTGGTCGCGTACAGCGCGATGCCACCGGCGAGCACGGTGGAGGTGCCAAGATTCTTCGGGCCCAACAGCTCACGCCAGCTGCCCGTGGTGGTCGCCGCGGTATCGGTCACGACCGTCACGTTACGAGCTCAACCGCCGTTGAGGTCAATCCGACGTATTAGGGACTACCGGCCCTAGCAGCGCCACCCGCCGGTGGCGCAAGGTGGATGCATGGTGACCAAGGCACTGCAGATCGGCGGCGCGCTCGCGCTGCTGTATGCGGCGCGCCGGTATTACCGCAACTGGGGTACCACCAAACACGAGGCGCGCAAGCCCCTGGAAGGCGACGACCTGCTCAGCGATTCGGTGGTCCGGACCACAGCGGCGGTGTGGATCGACGCGCCGGCCGCAGCGGTCTGGCCACGGCTGGTGCAGGCGGTCCGGGAGCGCAACGCCGACGACATGGTGGAGGTCATCGACGAACAGGCGATCGTGTTGCGCACCGATCGACCGTGGGATGCGGTGTGGTCGTTCCACCTCCTGCCGTACGGCCCGGATCGCAGTCGTCTTCTCACCCGGACGCGGGTTCGACTTCGCCACCCCGGCGAGTTGTTGATGGTCGAAATCACAGGTCCGGCAAGGGCCTTCATGGCACGGAGCATGCTGCTGGGCGTGAAGCGCAGAGCAGAGCAGCAGTTTCGCGAAAAGGTAGATGTCGCCACACCAATGGCAGCGCTCAATTGAGGGGATGTGTGTGAAATGTCTTCAGAGAATCCAGAGTTCGGAATTCTTGTCGGCGTCGACGGCTCACCGGAGTCGAACTCCGCGGTGCGCTGGGCTACCGGGGAAGCGCAGATGCGTAACCTCCCGCTGACCCTGATGCACGTCGTGGCGCCGATCGTCGTGAGCTGGCCGGTGGCCTCACTGCACAGCAGCATCAACGAATGGCAGGAGCAGAACGCGAGCAAGGTGCTCGACGACGCACGCAGGATCGTGGCGGACAGCGCGGGTGATTCATCGCCCCCGGTGGTCCGGACCGAGACCGTCCACACCGACATCGCCTCGGGGCTGGTGACCGCCTCCCGCGACGCGTACATGACAGTCGTCGGTGACCGGGGCATGGGTGCGTTCGGCCGTGCCATTCTCGGATCGGTCAGCAGCGGCCTCGTGCACCACGGGCACGGCCCGATCGCGATCATCCACTCCGACCAAGACCACAGACCAGACCCCGGCCTACCGGTCCTGGTCGGCATCGACGGGTCGCCCGCATCGGAGGAGGCGATCGAGCTCGCATTCGATGAGGCCTCCCGCCGCAAAGTGGAGCTCGTGGCACTGCACGCCTGGAGTGACGTCGGGGTCATTCCGGTCAGCGACGCGGATTGGCGCCTCTACGAGGACCAGGGACAGGCGGTGCTGGCTGAGCGGCTGTCCGGGTGGCAGGAACGCTATCCCGACGTGAGCGTGCGGCGAGTTGTCGTGGGTGATCAGCCCGCCCGGTGGCTCGTCGACGAATCCGACAAGGCCCAGGTGGTCATCGTGGGCAGCCGCGGCCGAGGACGACTGGCCGGCATGCTGCTGGGCTCGGTCGGCTCAAAAGTGGCGCAGGCGGCCAAATCGCCGGTGATCGTCGTGCGGCCCCGGTAGGAGACGGCATGTCCGAGAGCACCCGGCCCGTGGTGGTGGGCGTCAACGGCACGGAATCGTCGCTGCGAGCAGCGCGCTGGGCCGCCGCGGTGGCCGACGCGTTCGGGGCTCCGCTGGAGGTCGTCAACGGCCGGCACGCGACCGGCCACGCCCTCACCGCGGCCGCCGCAGCCATCCAGGCGGCCGCCGTCACCGCACAGCAGGAGTCGGCGGCCGCGATGCTCAAGGCAGTCGAAGACCGGCTGCGGTCCGACTTCGGTTCGCTGGAGATCATCACCCTGCGCTCCGACGAACCCGTGGACCGCCTGCTGACGGCGCGCAGCCGCCAGGCCCGGCTGGTCGTCGTCGGGTCCGACGAACTCTCGCCTGCGCGCGCGATCATGATCGGGTCGACCACGCTTGCGGTCTCGGCGGGGGCTGCGTGTCCGGTGATCGCTTGGCGCGGGGACAATACGGCGCCGACCGGACAGCCCGTGGTGCTCGGCGTCGACGGTGACCGGACCGGACCCGCCGCCTTCGAGGCCGCCTTCGAGTTCGCGGATCGGTTCGGCGTCGAGCTGAGAGCCGTGTATGCCTGGCCGGCGATGCACCCTCCGGCCGAAACGATCACCCGGCAACTGGTCGACTGGGACGCGATCGAGGCGCTGCAATGGCAGGGCCTGCTCAGCGTGGTCGAACCATGGACCGACCGCTACCCCAACGTCGCGGTCACCCATTTCGTCGAACCGGAAGGCGCCGGCGCGGCGCTGATGAAACACGCGTCGCAGTCTCAACTCGTGGTCGTCGACAACCGGGGCCGCGGCGCGCTGGCCGGCACGCTGCTGGGCTCCACCAGCCTGAACCTTCTACACCACTGCCCTGCGCCGGTGATGTTGTGCCACACCGCCGTCAGGCCGCAGGAGTGATCAACCCGTAGTGACCGTCGTAGCGGTGATAGAGCACGCAGGCACGGCCCTGGGCGGCGTCGATGAAGAACAGGAACGGCAGCCCGAGCAGGCCGATGCGCTCGGTGGCCTGCTCGACGGTGATGCACGGAACCGGCTGAGTGCTGATCGTCAGGGGCAGCTCGAAGGGGGCCAGCTGGTCCGCGGGCACGGGCGCGACCTGCGCCAGTCGGTAGCCCGTCGGACCGTGCCGGTACAGAACGCTGGCCATTCCGGTGGCCTTCTCGGTGAACAAGTGGAAGTCGTAGTCGAGCAGGTCCATCTCGAGCGCGGCCTCGTCGACCGAACACGGCGCGAGCGTGAACGACTTGCGCCGCACGATCCGACGCTGTTCAGGGGGCACCGGAAAGTGGCTGGGGCGGTGGGTGGGTCGGGTCTCGTGCCGCTCGTGGATTGCGTCCGTCGACCGCCCGGCGGCCCGGCGAAGCAGCCGCCGTAACCGATCCGCCAGCCGGTCGACGGCTTCGCGGGCGTTGGCGCCCTCGGCCTCCGCGCGGATCAGCCGGCCGTCCAGGTCGAGATTGGCCTGCGCGATGACCGGCCGCTCCTGCGCCGGGTCCCCGTGTCTGGTCAGTTTGACGTGCGCGTGCAGGACCCGACGATGGGCGAACCGGCCCAACTCGGCGATCTTCTCCTTGGCGTAATCGGCCGCGCCGGGCAGATGACCGCGCGTGGTCACTTCGACGTCGAAACCTGGCGCCGCTTTCGTTCCCTCACCCATACTTTCGTTCTACGCGAGTTACACGGCGGGCGCGAGGGCCGAAGGTCATCTCAGGCCGGCCGCGTCCATCCCGCGTAGTTCCTTTTTCAGGTCGGCGATCTCGTCGCGGATGCGCGCAGCCAACTCGAACTGCAGGTCGCGGGCGGCTGCCATCATCTGGTCGGTGAGTTCCTTGATCAGATCGGCCAATTCGGCGCGCGGCATGTTGGTGGTGTCGCGTCCCTCGAGGATGCCCGCGCTGGCAACACGCCCCGGTTCGCCCTGCGCACGGCGTCCGCGCGAGGAGTTGCGCCCCGAACCGCCCACCTCGACGTCGTCGGCCTCCCGATACACCTGATCGAGGATGTCGGCGATCTTCTTGCGCAACGGTTTCGGGTCGATGCCGCGCTCTTCGTTGTAGGCAATCTGCTTGGCCCGGCGGCGTTCGGTCTCGTCGATGGCCTCGCGCATCGAGTCGGTGATGTTGTCGGCGTACATGTGCACCTCGCCGGACACGTTGCGCGCCGCGCGTCCGATGGTCTGTATCAGGCTGCGGGTCGACCTCAGGAAGCCCTCCTTGTCCGCGTCGAGGATCGCCACCAGCGACACCTCGGGAAGGTCCAGGCCCTCCCGCAGCAGGTTGATGCCGACCAACACGTCGTAATCGCCCAGCCGCAGTTGGCGCAGCAACTCCACCCGACGCAACGTGTCGACCTCGGAGTGCAGGTAGCGCACCCGGATGCCCATCTCGAGGAGGTAGTCGGTGAGGTCCTCGGCCATCTTCTTGGTCAGCGTGGTGACCAGCACCCGCTCGTCGCGTTCGGTGCGCAGACGGATCTCGCCGATCAGGTCGTCGATCTGGCCCTTGGTGGGCTTGACCACCACCTTCGGGTCGACGAGGCCCGTCGGACGGATCACCTGCTCGACGAACTCGCCGCCGGTCTGGCTCAGCTCGTACGGCCCGGGGGTGGCCGACAGATACACCGTCTGGCCGATCCGGTCGGCGAACTCCTCCCAGGTCAGCGGCCGGTTGTCGATGGCCGACGGCAACCGGAACCCGAAGTCGACCAGGTTGCGCTTGCGGGAGATGTCGCCCTCGTACATGCCGCCGATCTGCGGCACCGTGACGTGTGACTCGTCGATGACCAGCAGAAAGTCCTCGGGAAAGTAGTCCAGCAACGTGGCCGGCGCCGAACCGGCAGGTCGGCCGTCGATATGTCGTGAATAGTTCTCGATGCCGGAGCAGAAGCCCACTTGGCGCATCATCTCGACGTCGTAGTTGGTCCGCATCCGCAGCCGCTGAGCCTCCAACAGCTTGCCCTGACCCTCCAGCTCGGCCAGCCGCTCCTCCAGTTCTTGTTCGATGGTGGAGATGGCCTGCGCCATGCGCTCGGGGCCGGCCACGTAATGGGTGGCCGGGAAGATCCGCACAGAGTCGACCTTGCGGACGACATCGCCGGTCAGCGGGTGCAGGTAGTAGAGCTCCTCGATCTCGTCACCGAAGAACTCGATGCGGACGGCGAGTTCCTCGTAGGACGGGATGATCTCCACTGTGTCCCCGCGCACCCGGAACGAACCCCTGGTGAACGCGACGTCGTTGCGGTTGTACTGCACGTCGACCAGCAGCCGCAGCAGCGCGTCGCGGGGCACCTCGTCGCCGACCTTCAGCTCTACCGAGCGGTCGAGGTAGGACTGCGGGGTGCCCAGGCCGTAGATGCACGACACCGACGCCACCACGACCACGTCGCGGCGAGACAACAGACTCGACGTCGCGGAGTGCCGCAGCCGCTCCACATCGTCGTTGATCGAGCTGTCCTTCTCGATGTAGGTGTCGGTCTGGGCGATGTAGGCCTCGGGCTGGTAGTAGTCGTAATACGAGACGAAGTATTCGACAGCGTTGTGCGGCAACATTTCTCGCAGCTCATTGGCGAGCTGGGCGGCCAGCGTCTTGTTGGGCGCCATCACCAACGTCGGCCGCTGCAGGCGTTCGATCAGCCACGCGGTGGTCGCGGACTTGCCCGTGCCGGTAGCACCGAGCAGCACCACGTCCCGCTCCCCCGCCTGGATCCGGCGCTCCAGTTCGTCGATGGCGGCCGGCTGATCGCCTGCGGGCGCGTACGGGCTGACCACCTCGAAGCGGTTGCCGGTGCGCACGAGTTCGTCGACGGCACGGTACTCCGAGTGCGCCAGCACGGGGTGTTCGGTAGCGAAAGCCATAATTCACCAGAGTAGAACCCGGCACCGACACATTCTGTTCCCCCGCGGTTCGCCACTATCCTGATGGCCATCCACGCGCCCAAGCACGAGACATTCGACCTGTCGGCTCGCACCAACACCGACCCGAAGGGTGTCGTGCGGGCCGTCGACACCTACACCGTCGAACCCTGGGGTCTCTACATGGCCCGTCCCACGCCCGGTCGCGCCCAGTTCCACTACATGGAGTCCTGGCTGCTGCCGTCGCTGCGGCTGCGGGTCACCGTGTTCCACTTCAACCCCGGCCACGAACGCGACCAGGATTTCTACCTCGACGTGGGCGACTACGTCCCCGGCGACACCGCGTGGCACTCCGAGGACCACTACCTCGACCTGGTGGTTCGCACCGGAATCAGCGTCGAGTTGTGCGACGTCGACGAGCTGTTGACCGCGGTCCGGCACGGCCTGCTCACCCCGGAGACCGCCGAACAGGCCGTACACACCGCCGTGTCGGCGATCGGCGGGCTGGCCAGGCACTCCTACGACCTGCACCGCTGGCTCGCCGGTCTCGGCATGCCGTTGACGTGGCGCGGCGCGACGCATGGGCCATGACCAGGTAACACCGCGCCGCCGCGCGCCGATCTTGTTGTTGATGGCAACAACCATGAATTTGTGCGGGCGGTCGCGGACGGTACTCTCTGGTCACGTGGGCCCCATCAAGCGCACCTGGACCACCGCCGCGGCCGCTGTGGTCGTGGCGGTCGGCTCCGTCCTGATCCCGGCCACCGCCGGGGCGCAGCCGGATGAGCCCGGGCCCGAGCCCGAGATCCTGCACAACGTCATCTACCGGGCCAGGGCCGACGGTACGTCCCGCGGCGCGGTGGTCGCCTACAAGATCGACGATCAGAACGTCAACAGCGCCCAGCCCACGCTGCTGCCCGGCCAGACATTCGAGATCAACGCGGTGCTCGCGGACCCGGCCAACGCCGGTATGGAGATCTCGATCGAATGGCCGTACGGATCGAATCTGCACTGCGAGATTCTGGTCGACGAGCAGATCGTCGCCAAGGCCGACCAGTTCATCGCGCCGCGGCTGTTCCGGCCGAAGGACGATCCGTTGTACGGGGTTCTGCAGTGCGGCGCCCCGCTGGATCTGCCGGTCGAGGGCGTCGCCCCGCCGGTCGAGGACGTCCCCCCGCCCGCCTAACCGCCGAGGCGCCAGCCGGTGGTGCGGGCCCACTCCCACGCGCGGTGATACGCGTCGAGAAACCACGGTTCTTTGGCGTCGGCGTAGTCCGGTGTGGACAGCGCATGGCGCTTGGCGGCGAGATAGTCCTGTTGCACACCGGTGTTGGTGGCCAGCCAATCGCGGAACAACAGCGCGAACTGTTGATTCGGCCAACCGTCGACACGCACGTGGATGTTCGCATGCCGACCCGGGTCGGCTGCACAATGAAACCGCTTGCGCCACAACGCGTCGTCTTCCGAGTGTGAGACGTCTGCGGTGATGTGCGCGACGCGCGGATAGCCGATCGTGGCCAGGGGTTCGGCGATCTCGTCGGCGACCTCCAGCGATGCGACGGTGACCTGGATGTCGATGACGTCCTTGGCGTCCATCCCCGGCACCGCCGTCGAGCCGATGTGGTCGACCCGCAGGGCCTTTGCTCCGCACGCCATCTCGATGCGCTTGATGATGCGCTGCGCGTCCGCCGGCCATTCGGCCTGGTAGGGCACCAGCCCGTCGGCCGTCGGGGCGCACTGCTCAAGACGGATGTTGTGGGCGAGCGGCAGGATCCGGTTGTACCAGAGGTCGCGCGCCCGCTCCACGAGTGCGCCCTGGGACCCCGAGTTGTCCAGTAGCACGTCCGCGATCGCGCGGCGCTGCTCCTCGGAGGCCTGGGCCTTGATGCGGGCGCGCGCGTCCTGTTCGTCCATGCCGCGCTTGATCAGTCGCTCGACGCGGATCTCGACCGGGGCGGTCACCACCACGACGAGCGGGAACATCGGCGCCATCCCGGTCTCGACGAGCAGTGGGATGTCTTCGACCACCACCGCCTCCTCCGAGACGCTGGCGATGATCTCCTCACGCCGCCTGCCCACTAGGGGATGCACGATCCCGTTGAGAAGTCCGCGCGTGTGGTCGTCCTGAAACGCCTTGGCCGCCAACGCAGGCCGGTTCAAGGCGCCGTCCGGCAGCAGAATGTCCTCGCCGAACGCCTCGACCAGCGCCGCCAGCCCCTCGGTGCCCGGCTCGACGACTTCGCGGGCGATCACGTCGCCGTCGACGATGATGCCGCCACACTTCTCGAAGGTGGTGGCCACCGTCGACTTGCCGGCGCCGATACCGCCGGTCAGACCGATGCGAATCATCCGGCTGCGCTGCTAGGCGCTGCCGGCGAGCTTCTCCCGCAGCGCCGCGAGCTGCTCATCGCTGGCCAGCGAGCCACCACCGGTGGGCTCGTCGGAGCGAGAACTGCTGCTCGTCGAACCGGATGCGCTCTCCTCGGCCTCGGCAGCGGCGAACTTCTCCATCTGCGCGGTGTGCATCTTGTGACGACGCTCGGCCTCGGCGTAGCGGGCCTCCCACTCCTCCCGCTGCTTCTCGAAACCCTCGAGCCATTCGTTGGTCTCGGAGTCGAAGCCCTCCGGGAAGATGTAGTTGCCCTGATCGTCGTAGCTGTCGGCCATGCCGTACTTCGACGGATCGAACTCCTCAGTGTAGTCCTCGTTGGCCTGCTTGAGGCTCAGCGAGATGCGGCGGCGCTCCAGGTCGATGTCGATGACCTTGACCATGGCGTCGTCGCCGACCTGGACCACCTGATCGGGCACCTCGACGTGGCGCTCGGAGAGCTCCGAGATGTGCACCAGGCCCTCGATGCCCTCCTCGACACGGACGAACGCGCCGAACGGCACCAGCTTGGTGACCTTGCCCGGAACGATCTGTCCGATCGCGTGGGTGCGGGCGAAGTGGCGCCACGGGTCTTCCTGCGTCGCCTTGAGCGACAGCGACACCCGCTCGCGGTCCATGTCGACGTCGAGCACCTCCACGGTGACCTCGTCGCCGACCTGGACGACCTCGGACGGATGGTCGATGTGCTTCCACGACAGCTCGGAGACGTGCACCAGGCCGTCGACGCCGCCGAGATCGACGAACGCGCCGAAGTTGACGATCGAGGACACCACACCCTTGCGGATGGCGCCCTTCTGCAGCTGGTTGAGGAATTCGCTGCGCACCTCGGACTGGGTCTGCTCCAGCCAGGCGCGGCGGGACAGCACCACGTTGTTGCGGTTCTTGTCCAGCTCGATGATCTTGGCTTCGAGTTCCTTGCCGATGTAGGGCTGCAGGTCTCGTACGCGGCGCATCTCGACCAGCGAGGCTGGCAGGAAGCCGCGCAGGCCGATGTCGAGGATCAGGCCGCCCTTGACGACCTCGATGACGGTGCCCTTGACGGCCTCGTCCTTCTCCTTGAGTTCTTCGATGGTGCCCCAGGCGCGCTCGTACTGCGCACGCTTCTTGGACAGGATCAGCCGGCCTTCCTTGTCCTCCTTGGTGAGGACCAGGGCTTCGACCTCATCGCCCACGGAAACGACCTCGTTGGGGTCGACGTCGTGCTTGATGGAGAGCTCGCGAGAAGGGATGACGCCTTCGGTCTTGTAACCGATGTCGAGCAGGACTTCGTCACGGTCAACCTTGACGATGGTCCCTTCGACGATGTCGCCATCGTTGAAGTATTTGATGGTCTTGTCGATGGCGGCGAGAAAGTCCTCGCTCGAGCCGATGTCGTTGACGGCTACTTGTGGCGAGGCGACGGAGGGACTTGGCATGTGGTGGGTTGCTCCGGACAGGTTGGATCGTAGGGACTGGGACATTTGATTATTTGATCTCGGCACGGCAACACCGCACACGGATACCCACCGAGCGTACTCGACTGACTCCACGCTGGACAAACCTGCTCGGCCTAACGCCGATTCCCACCGGCGGTGACGTGCTCAAGGCCCGCGCCGCCGGCCATGGCGCAGATCGAGGCCGCCACTTTCTGCAGGTGCGCCCGGGTCACTGGCCGGCTCAGTGCGATCACCCGCCAGAACACCAGCGCGGCGACCGCATCGAGGATGAGGTCACGATCCGCGCGCTCGGACAGTTCCCCGCGCTGCGCAGCGCGGTCCAGCACGATCTGGGCGCGGGCCCGTCTGGGTCGGCCGACATGGTCCATGAGCGCAGCCCCGAGGGTGGGATTGCGCTGCGCCTCGGCCAGCAGGTCCGGATAGATGGAGCGCACCTGCGGATCGGTCAGCCAGGTGTGCACCTCGTCGAGCAGCACCAGGACGTCGCCGAGCAGCGATCCGGTGTCGGGGGCCGGCGCACCGGTGACGCTCAGCGTGCGCATCAGTTCCACGATCATCTCGACCTTTGACGGCCATCGACGGTACAGCGAGCTCTTGCCGACGCCGGCCCGCCGGGCGACGGCCTCCATCGTCAGGCCGCGCACGCCGTTGTCGGCGAGTTCGGTGAACACCGCGGCCAGGATCGCGTCGGTCACCCTGACGTCGCGAGGGCGGCCGGCGCTCACGAGGGCCATCGCCGACTGCGCAGAAAATCCTCGAAGCTGCGCGGCGCAGTTCCAGTGAGCCGCTCGACGGCGTCGGTGACGCGCGCCTGCGCACCGTCGCGCACGAGCCCGTCGAGGGCCACCAGACCGGCGGCGAACTCGGCGTCGTAACCGGCCCCGACGAGACGGTCGATGTAGCGTTCGGGCGCAACGGCGCGGTGGGTGACCCGCCGGCCGGTGACGTCGGACATCAGCGCGGCGGCCTCGTCGTAGCTCAAGGCCTGCGGACCGGTCAGCACGTGCTCGTCAGTGGTGCTCCCCGCGGCGCCGAGCAGCGCCGCGGCGCACCGGCCGATATCCCCCGCGTCGATGAACGCAAGCTTGCCGTCCCCGGTGGCGGTGATGAATTCGCCGGTCGCCCGGATGCTTTCGGCGAGCGGATGGTTACCGACGAAGTTCTGCATGAACCACGACGGTCGCAGGATCTCCCATTCGGGGAACGTCCTGCGCACCAGCGCATCGACCGCCCCGAGGCCGGCGTCCCCGGAGGCCACCGCCGACGAGCTGAGCATGACGACGCGACGCACGCCGCTCGCCACGGCGAGCTCGGCGAACGGGCCGATCACCGTGACCGGGTCGGGGTGACCGACCGGCGCCAGCAGATACAGGCGGTCGACCCCGTCGAGCGCCGGGCGCCACGTGACGTCGTCGAACCAGTCGAAGACGTGGTGCTCGAGGTCAGTCGGTGCCGCCGGCGCGCGCGTGGCCGTGCGGACCGACAGGTCCGGAAAGTGGCGCAGTTCGTCGGTCACGGCCGCTCCGGTGGTTCCGGTGGCTCCGAGGACGAGAACCACCGTGTTCACTTCTCGCCCGCCACGTCGAAGGCCGCCATCATCTCGTCGAGCCCGCCCAGCGCCGCACCGGCGGCCAGCGGGTTCCAATAGTCGCGATAGCCGCTGATGCCGTCGGCATCCACGGTGATGACGGCGACGTAGGCGATCTCGTACGGGTTCCCGGTCTTGACCGCATGCCCGTTCACCGCCCACTCGAGGATCACCGTGTCCGGGTCAGCGGTGTCGTGGCGGGTCTGCCAGGTGATGGCCGCGACGTCGAAGGTCTGCGTGTAGTCGGACACGTAAGCGCGCACCGCCTCGCGACCGTCGAGCTCCGGCCAGCCGGGCGGCGCGAAGGGGAACGACATGGTGCCGTCGGGCGCCCATTCGTCGGCGAACGCTTGCATGTCGTGGTCGAGCAGGGCGTGCTGCAGCCGGTCGATCGTGGCGTGCGCCCGGCTCCGGCGCCGCTGGTCGTCTAGTCGTTCCACTTCGGGGCTTCCTCTCATCAATTACGGACGGTACCGTCTCGTAATAGCGAGAACCGTGTCGTCGCCACTGCTATTCCGGATCAACCCGGCACCGGGCCGAGCTACCGGGCCGGCTGGCGCCGGATCACCTGCCAGAGCACCAGGCCGGCCTGCAGCCCCAAGGCGACCGAGATCATCGAGATCAGCGTGGCGGGTAGCGCGTCGTCACCGTCGGCGCCGAATATCTCGGCCACCCCGATCAGGCCCATCGATCCGGGCACCAAGAGCCAAAAGCCCGGCAGGATCATGGTGATCGCCGGCGGCGCCGAACGCAGCCGCGACATCGCCAATGCCGCGACCGACAGCGCCAACCCTCCGCAGAATCCACTCGCGTAGCTGCCGAACAGCAGATCGCCCAGGAATTGGGCGGCATAGGCGATCGCAGAGATCGAGACCAGCCACGGCAAAAATGAACGCGGCGGGGCCAGAAACAGCATGACTCCCAGCGCATAGACCACGACACCGAGCCACGGGGCCCACGGCCCGATCTTGTTGATCGCCGCCGGGCTCAACTGGCTCTCATCCAGCCCGAACACCTGCGCGGCAATCACGATGCCGAAGGCCAACTGCACAATCTGGACGAACCCTGCGATGAGCCGACTGGACCCCGAAATGACATCGCGAGAGGTCAACTCGATGACCGCCAACGTGATGGCGGCGCCGGGCAGAAACATCGCCAGCGGAGGTATCAGGGCGCGCAACCCGACGTGATCGAACTCCAGATAGCGCGCGCCGACGATACAGATCACGGTGACCCCGAACGCGCTGACCACCGGCACCAGATGCGCCAGCCCCGGGATGCGCTGCCCGGCCACCCAGAACAGCCCGACCATGACCCCGAGCACTCCTGCCACCAGGACGTTCAACGACGTCGGTTCCAGCACCAGTGCCAAGCCGGCGCTCCACACGCCATACCCCAGCACGGTCACCCAACTCGGGTACGGCTGCGGAAGCGCCTCGATCCGGTCCAACCGGGCCTCGCCCGCGATCGGGTCGACCCGGCCGTGCAAGGTGTCGGAGACCAAACCGGCCAGGGGGAACGCCTGGTCGAAGCGGAGGTCGCGGTCGATCTGGGCGGCCTTGACCACCGAGCCGGACTCCGCGGCCGGGCCCACCACCTGCACGTGGTTGGGCAACGCGATGAAATTGGCGTTGAGTCCGTATGACGACGAAGACCGCTCGATCATCTGGCGAACCATCGTGACCGGATAGTTCGACGCCGCCATCGCGGCACCCAACCGGGCGAGGTAACCGATCCGTTGTCCGCTCATGGTGGTCCCGGGGCTAGTGCGCGGCCGCATCCCAACTGCGGCCGAAGCCGACCGAGACCTCGAGCGGCACGTCCAGCGGGTAGGCGTTGCCCATCTTGTCGCGGACCAGCTTCTCGACCGCGTCGCGCTCCCCCTCGGCGACCTCGAACAACAGCTCGTCATGCACCTGCAGCAGCATCCGCGATCTCAGATCGGCCTCCTTGAGCGCGGCGTCCACGTCGATCATCGCGACCTTGATGATGTCGGCGGCGCTGCCCTGAATCGGGGCGTTGAGCGCGGCCCGCTCGGCCGCCTCACGGACCTGGCGGTTACTGCTGTCCAGTTCCGGCAGATAGCGGCGGCGGCCCAGCACCGTCGAGGTGTAGCCGTCCTTGCGCGCCTGGTCGACGACCTGATGCAGATAGTCGCGAACCCCGCCGAACCGGGCGAAGTACTGCTCCATCTGCACCTTGGCCTCCTCGGTGGAGATCTTGAGTTGCGCGGCCAGGCCGTAGGCGGACAACCCGTAAGCCAGGCCGTAGGACATCGCCTTCACCCGGCGCCGCAGTTCCGGCGTCACCTCGTCGATCGGCACGGAGAACGCCCGCGACGCCACGAACGAATGCAGATCCTCCCCCGTCCGGAACGCTTCGATGAGGCCTTCGTCGCCGGACAGATGCGCCATGATCCGCATCTCGATCTGGCTGTAGTCGGCCGTCATCAGCTCCGCGAACTCGCCGTGCTCACCCTTGCCGACCACGAACGCGTCCCGGATCCGGCGGCCCGCATCGGTGCGGATCGGGATGTTCTGCAGGTTGGGTTCGGTCGAGGAGAGCCGCCCCGTCGCCGCGATCGTCTGGTTGAACGTGGTGTGGATGCGGCCGTCGGAGGCCACCGAGTTCAGCAGCCCGTCGACGGTGACCTTCAGTCGGGTGGCATCGCGGTGGGCCAGCAGATGCTGCAGGAACGGGTGACCCGTCTTGTCGAAGAGCGACTGCAGGGCGTCCGCGTCGGTGGTGTAGCCGGTCTTGGTGCGCTTGGTCTTGGGCATCTCCAATTCGTCGAAGAGCACGACCTGCAATTGTTTGGGCGAGCCGAGGTTGATCTGCTTGCCGATCACCGCATACGCGGCTTCGGCAGCGTCGCGGATCAGGTCGGCGAACTCGCTTTGCAACTGGGCGAGCTGATCGAGGTCGACGGCGATGCCCGCGGTCTCCATCTCGGCCAGCACGCGCTGCACCGGCAACTCCATGTTGGCCAGCAGCGCCGACGAGTCGATGCGCGCGAGCTCCTCGTCGAGGGCGTCCGCCAGGTCCATCACCGCGCCGGCTCGCAACAGCAACGTCTGCACGGCCTGGTCGTCGACGCCCTCGTTGTCATCGAGCAGTGAAAGCTGTTGCTGCTCAGGGTTGTCCGCACGCAGCTCACGTTTGAGATATCGCAATGACAGGTCGTCGAGCGCGAAGCTGCGCTGCCCCGGACGCACCAGGTAGGCCGCCAGGGCGGTGTCGGAGGTGACACCCGCCAACGTCCATCCGCGGCCTTCCAGGTCGTGCATCGCGAGCTTGGCCTCGTGCAGCGCCTTGGGCTGACCGGTGTCGGCCAGCCACGACGCCAGCGCGGCCTCGTCGTCGGCCTGCAGGGTCGCGGTGTCGATGTAGCGGCCGTCACCGTCGGGCGCGACGATCGCGACGGCGGTGGCGTCGGAGTCGAACGCCGAATGCGTGCCGACGACGGCCACCCCGAACCGCTGACCCGCGCTGTGTTCGGCCAGCCATCCGGCCAGCTCACCGGGCGCCAGCGCGCCGCCGCGCACCTCGAAGCCCTGGTCCACCTCGGGGTCGGCCGAGGCCAGCGTGTCGAACAGCCGGTCGCGCAGCACCCGGAACTCGAGGTCGTCGAACAGCCGATGGATCTGGTCGCGATCCCACGGTTGCATGCGCAGGGTGTCCGGGGTCTGCGGCAACGGCACGTCCCGAACCAGATCGGTGAGCTCGCGGTTGAGCACGACGCTGGACAGGTTGGCCCGCAGCGCGTCGCCGACCTTGCCCTTCACCGCGTCCACGTTGTCGACGAGGGCCTGCAGCGAGCCGTACTGCGCGATCCATTTCGTCGCCGTCTTCTCCCCGACGCCGGGAATGCCGGGCAGGTTGTCGCTGGGATCGCCACGCAGTGCGGCGAAGTCCGGATACTGCTCCGGGGTCAGCCCGTATTTCTCCTGCACCGCCTCCGGGGTGAACCTGGTCAACTCGCTGACCCCCTTGCGCGGGTACAGCACCGTGATGTCGTCATTGACCAGTTGCAGCGCGTCGCGGTCACCGGTGACCACCAACACCCGGTAGCCGCGTTCGGCGGCCTGGGTCGCCAGGGTGGCGATGATGTCGTCGGCCTCGAACCCGGGTTCGGCGAGCACGGTGATACCCAGCGCGCCCAGCACCTCCTTGGTGATGTCGATCTGGCCGCGGAACTCGTCGGGAGTCGCCGACCGGCCCGCCTTGTACTCCGGGTACTTCTCGGTCCGGAACGTCTGGCGTGACACGTCGAACGCCGCGCCGATGTGGCTGGGCTGCTCGTCGCGCAGCAGGTTGATCAACATCGCGGTGAAGCCGTAAACCGCGTTGGTGGTCAGGCCGCCCTGGGTCTTGAAGTTCTCGGCGGGCAACGCGTAGAAGGCCCGGTACGCCAACGAGTTGCCGTCCAACAGCATCAAAGTCGGCTTGTCGGTCACCTTTTCCACCGGTGCGGTTGCGGTCACGGCCTCAACTCTAGGCACCACGGCCGACATCTCGGCAGGCGGAACAGAACTGGAACGTGTTTCAGCTCCGTCAGGCGACTCGGTACGCTGACCGCGTGTCAGCATCTACCCAACCCGCGATCGACGGCTGGTTCGCCACCGACGGATCCGGCTCGCCCTACCTGATCGGCGCGAAGTGCCATCAGTGCGGGACCTTTGTGTTCCCGCCCCGCGCCACCAACTGTCCCAACCCCGCCTGCGCGGCCGACGAACTCGCGCAGGTGCCGCTGTCGCGGCGCGGAAAGCTCTGGAGCTACACCGAGAACCGCTACGCTCCCCCGCCCCCGTACCCGTCGCCGGATCCCTTCGAGCCCTTCGCCGTTGCCGCCGTGCAACTCGACGAGGAGGGACTCATCGTGCTCGGCAAGGTGGTCGAGGGCACGCTGGCCGCCGACCTGAAGGTCGGCATGGATATGGAGTTGGACACGATGCCGCTGTTCGTCGATGACGACGGCATCGAGCGAGTCGTCTACGCATGGAGGCCTGCGTCATGAGTCCCGAACCGTTGTACATCCTGGGTGCGGGCATGCACCCGTGGGGCAAGTGGGGCCGTGACTTCACCGAATACGGTGTCGTCGCCGCGAGGGCCGCGCTGGCCGAGGCGAACCTGGACTGGCGCCAGATCCAACTGGTCGCGGGTGCCGACACGATCCGCAACGGCTATCCGGGTTTCGTGGCGGGCGCGACGTTCGCGCAGAAACTCGGCTGGAACGGCGTGCCGGTCAGCTCCAGCTACGCGGCATGCGCCAGCGGTTCGCAGGCGCTGCAGAGCGCCCGCGCCCACATCCTGGCCGGCTTTTGTGACGTCGCTCTGGTGGTCGGGGCGGACACCACGCCCAAGGGGTTCTTCGCCCCGGTCGGCGGGGAACGCAAGGACGACCCCGACTGGCAGCGCTTCCATCTGATCGGTGCGACCAACACCGTGTACTTCGCGCTTCTCGCCCGCAGGCGAATGGACCTCTACGGGGCCACGCTCGAGGATTTCGCCCAGGTCAAGGTCAAGAACGCCCGGCACGGGCTGGACAATCCGAACGCGCGGTACCGCAAGGAGAACACCGTCGAGGACGTGCTGGCCAGCCCGGTGGTCTCCGACCCGCTGCGGCTTCTCGACATCTGCGCGACCTCTGACGGCGCGGCGGCACTGGTGGTGGCCAGCAAGTCGTTCGCCGAGAAGCACCTGGGCTCGCTCGAGGGGGTGCCGTCGGTGCGCGCGATCAGCACCGTGACCCCGCAGTACCCACAGCATCTACCCGAATTGCCCGATATCGCAACGGATTCGACCGCGGTGGTGGCTGCGCCCGAGCGCGTCTTCAAGGACCAGATCCTCGACGCCGCCTACGCCGAGGCCGGTATCGGACCCGAGGATCTGAGCCTGGCCGAGGTCTACGACCTGTCCACCGCGCTCGAACTCGACTGGTACGAGCACCTCGGGTTGTGCCCGAAGGGCGAGGCCGAGCAACTGCTGCGCAGCGGCGCGACGACGATCGGGGGCAGGATCCCGGTGAACCCGTCGGGCGGGTTGGCCTGCTTCGGCGAGGCCATTCCGGCCCAGGCCATCGCACAGGTCTGTGAACTAGCCTGGCAGCTCAAGGGTCAGGCCACCGGCCGCCAGGTCGAGGGCGCCAAGGTCGGTGTCACTGCGAACCAGGGCCTGTTCGGTCACGGTTCGTCGGTGATCGTCGCCCGATAGCGTGTCCGCGAGCGCCACGGTCGTCGTCCGCGTCAAACCCGGCAGCAAGAAGGGTCCGCTGGTCGAGGTGGGCACCGACGGTGTGCTGTCGATCTTCGTTCGCGAACGCGCCGTGGAGGGGGCGGCCAACGACGCGGTCATCCGGGTGTTGGCCGAGTATCTGGGCGTGCCCCGCAACCGGGTGCGGTTGATCTCGGGTAAAACCGCCCGGCTCAAGCGCTTCCGCATCGACTAGCCCCGTCACTCGACGCGGTAGACCCAGTTCAGTGCGCGCTCGAGTTCGCCGTTGGAGGTCCACCGGTAGCTGCGGGCGACGCCCTCGCCGCGGTAGTTGCGCACGAACTCCAGCAGCGCCGCGCGGGTGATCGCACCGGAGTCGATGCCCTTGAGCAGGATGGTGCCCAGATCGTAGGCCTCGGCGCTGTAGGCGCCCGGCGCGGTGCCGAACTTGCGGCTGTACTCGTCGGCGAAGTCGGACGGGTCCGGACCGCAGGGACACGACAGCACGGCGCCGGCGGCCGCCGGTCCGGCCTGCGCGACGAACTCCGCGCTCTTGGTACCGTCCGAGCCGACGAACGCGCCAAAGAATCCCGCGTCGCGCAACTGCGCTGCGAACGGTGCGGCCTCGGCGTAGTACCCGCTGAAGAACACCGCGTCCGGCGCTGCGGTGTTGATCAGCGTCACCGCGCCCGAGAAGTCGGCGTCGCCCCTTCTCACCGCCACGTGGCAGGCCGAATCAGCCATGGCGCCAAGGGTTTCCCGTACTTTCGAGGCGAGGCCGATGCCGTAGTCGGTGCTGTCGTCGACCACACACACCTTGCGGTGGCCGAGGGTGGCCGTCATGTAATTGGCGATCGCCGGACCCTGCACCGCGTCACTGGCCGATCCGCGGAAGAAGGTCCGCCACCCCTGCTCACTGAGTGCGGCGCTGGTGGCCGACGGCGTGGCGGCCACCAGACCGGCCCGGTCGAACACCTCACCGGCGGCCATCGCCTCCCCCGAGAACACCGGACCCACCAACCCGACGGTGTAGGCATCCTCGACGATCCGGTCCGCGGTCTGTCGGGCCTTGTCCGCGTCGCCCTCGGTGTCGAACGGCTTGAGCTGCACCTGACACGCCGGGTTGGCCGCATTGTGCTTGTCCACGGCCAGCTGGACGCCGTACTTGACGGCGACGCCGAACGCCGCGTCGGGACCGTTGAGCGCGCCGGCCACCGCGATCGACAACGGAGGGCACACCGCGCTGCCGTCCCCGGCCGGGTCAGCCGTGCGCACCGGGGCGTCGGCGCCGACCTCGGTGCCGGAGGCGTCGATCTGCGCCTGCGCCACCATGGTCAGATCCGACGGCGCCGCCGCGGGTCCCGGCGCCGATCGGCTGCATGCGGCCACGGTTGCCAGCATCGACACCGAGGCCAGCCCCACAGCCAGTGCGCTCCACAGCGAGCGACTGCGCACGAGTTCACCTCCGCATGCGAGCTTCCGACCCCGTCCGACCCAGAGGTAGAAACATAGCAGCGGTTCCGGAAGCTCTAGAAGGTCTAGAAGCTGAAGTCGCCGTGCGGGCTGCTTTCTCGATGCGTGTCGGGCGTCAACTCCGCGATCGCGGCAACAGCGAGCACCGCCAGCATGGCGATGAACACGATCAGGGTTGTCATGTCAGTGAGTCTCTGCCTTCCGCGCAACCCCCAACAGTGGCAGTAGTGACCGCTTCCGTAAATATCCCGCCATCGTGTGGGTCTCGCGTGTCACTGTCCCGAACCGAAACCGATACGTGCAACTGATTTTCGAACGCTATAAAGTCCGGAGACCGAAATGCGACGGAGGTTGATCATTGGGCTCGTGCGCTCGAGCGCTCTCGCGGAGCCTGCTCCTTCTCGCGTTCGTGGCGATCGCGGCCGTGCTGAGCGCGGGCACCGCCGCCGCAGACGACCCGGACACCGCCCGGGTGTCGGGCCGGCTGGTCGACGCCGGCAAACCCATCGTGGGCGCCGAGGTGCGCGCGCTCAACTCGGCCGGTGGACAAGCCGCGACCACGCGCTCCGACGACGCCGGCCGCTGGACGCTGCAGGTTCCCGACGGCACCTACACGTTCGAGGTGGTCGCCGACACGCTGCCCGACGGCGTCAGCGTGCAGGGCACGGTGACCCGGGAGGTGGCCTCGGGCAGGGTCAATGCCGTCGTGTTCACGTTCGGGGACGTCCGCACCGGGCAGGGCACACCGATGTACGAGCGCGTCATCCATCTGCTCATCGACGGACTGCGGTTCGGACTGGTGATCGCCGTCGCGGCCATCGGGCTCAGCCTGGTGTTCGGCACCACCGGGTTGACGAACTTCGCGCACGGCGAACTGGTCACGCTCGGCGCGGTGTTCGCCTGGGTGTTCAACGTGTCGATCGGGTTGCCGCTGGTCGTCGCGACGCTGCTCGCCATCGTGCTCGGCGGCGTCGTGGGCTGGTTGAACAACGCCGGGCTCTGGCATCCGCTCCGGAAGCGACGAGTCGGGCTGATCCCACAACTCGTGGTGTCGATCGGTCTCGCGATCTCCCTGCGGTACCTGATCCTGATGCTGTTCTCGGATCGAACCCAGGCCTTCGCCGACTCCACGGTCAGCATTCAGCGTCATTGGGGACCGATCGCGATCAGCGACATCAACCTGCTCACCATGGTGATCAGCGTCGTCGTACTGGTCGCGGTGGCGGTGATGCTCCAGAAAACCCGGATCGGCAAGGCCATACGGGCCGTGGCGGACAACAAGAGCCTGGCCGCGGCCTCCGGGATCAACGTCGAGCGGGTGATCACCTACGTCTGGTGCCTCGGCGGTGGTCTCGCTGCGTTGGGCGGCGTGCTGCTCGCCGTGTCCGAACTCGGCGGCCGGGTCCAGTGGGAGATGGGATTCAAGCTGTTGCTGCTGATGTTCGCGGGCATCATCCTCGGCGGGCTCGGCACGGCCTACGGGGCGCTGCTGGGATGTCTGGTCGTCGGCATACTCGTGCAGTTGTCCACGCTGATCATCAATCCCGATCTCAAGTACGTGGGTGGTCTGCTGATCCTGATCTTCATCCTGGTCGTCCGTCCGCAGGGCATCCTGGGCTCGCGCGAAAGAATCGGCTGAGGACCCGCCCATGGACATCGTCACCGCCCTGCAGACCTCGTTCGCGCAGCTGATCGGCCCCTCGGCGATCTTCTACGCATTGCTCGCCATCGGGCTCAACCTGCACTTCGGCTATACCGGACTGCTCAACTTCGGCCAGATCGGCTTCGCGCTGCTGGGCGGGTACGGCGTCGGGATCATGACCGTCACCTATCAGCAACCGCTGTGGGTCGGCGTCCTGGTCGGGCTGGCGGCGGCCGGCGGGCTCGCAATCATCTTGGGAATTCCCACCCTTCGGCTGCGTGCCGACTATCTGGCGATCGCCACCATCGCGGCCGCCGAGGTGCTCCGGCTGATATTCCGGTCCACCGCGTCGGACTCCGTCACGGGCTCGACCAACGGCCTCTACGGGTTCGCCGGTCCGTTCACCCGGTTCAGCCCGTTCGACTCCGGCAAGCATTATTCGTTCCTCGGTGTGCGCTTCGTCGGCGACGACGTGTGGGCGATGGTGGTGGGCTGGACGCTGGTCCTGGTGCTGTGCGTCTTCGTGTACCTGCTGGCGCACAGCCCGTGGGGCCGCGTGCTCAAAGCGATCCGTGAGGACGAGGACGCCGCGCGCGCGCTCGGCAAGAACGTCTTCGTCTACAAGCTGCAGGCGCTGGTCCTCGGCGGGATGATCGGGGGCATGGGCGGGATCTTCAACGCATTGCAGACCAAGTCGATCCACCCCGACTTCTACTCGACGGCGCAGACGTTCTACGCGTTCGGTGCGCTGCTCCTCGGCGGCGCCGCCACGGTGTTCGGCCCCGTCATCGGGGCGATGCTGTTCTGGTTCCTGCTGGCGATTCCCGATGCCCTGATGCGCCAGGCCATCGCCGGACCGGATCCCCTGTTGCCGCTGACCGATCAGCAGGTGGGCGCGATGCGCTATGTGCTGCTGGGAATTTTCATCGCGCTGCTGATGGTGTTCCGGCCGCAGGGCATCATGGGACGAAGACGGGAGGTCGCGCTCGATGGCTGACGCGTCGCTGTTCACCGGTGTGGCCGCCGAACCCGGGTCCGCCAAGCCGGATCCGATCATGGTGGTGGACAACATGTCCCGGTCCTTCGGCGGGCTCAAGGCGGTCGACGTCGAACATCTGGAGATCCAACGCGGCAGCATCACCGGGCTGATCGGCCCCAACGGCGCCGGCAAGACGACGTTCTTCAACCTGCTCACCGGATTCGACCGGCCCGACACCGGGTCGTGGACGCTGGACGGCAGGCCGATGGGCAAGCTGCCCCCGCACCGGGTGGCGCGGCGCGGCGTGGTGCGCACCTTCCAGCTCACCAAGGCGCTGGCGAGAATGTCTGTGCTGGACAATGTCCGGCTCGGCGCCGGCCACCAGACCGGCGAGCGGATCCTCAATTCGCTGATCCGGATGAGCTGGCGCCAGCAGGAACGCGATATCACCGAGCGCGCGCATCAGATGCTGGTCCGGTTCAAGTTGGACGCCAAGGCCGACGACATGGCCGGCTCGCTGTCCGGTGGCCAGCGCAAGCTGCTGGAGATGGCGCGGGCGCTGATGACCGACCCGAAGGTCGTCATGCTCGACGAGCCGATGGCGGGGGTGAACCCGGCCCTCACCCAGAACCTGCTCGAACACATCAGATCGCTGCGCGACGAGGGCATGACCGTGCTGTTCGTCGAACACGACATGGACGTCATCCGCGATATCAGCGACTGGGTCGTGGTGATGGCTCAGGGCGCCGTCATCGCCGAATCGCTACCCGAGGCCCTGGCCGACAACTCCGCGGTCGTCGATGCCTACCTGGGCAGCCACCACGACCAGGTGCTCGAATTCGACCAGAGCGGCAACCCGGTGGGCGCCACCGCCGAGCTGGCCGTGGAGCTCGAGCGGGCGGTCGCGGAGACCATCGAGGCCGGCGGCGACCTGTCCGAGCCGATCCCATGAGCGACGAGCACGCCCGCCTGGCCGAAGGCGCGCTGCTGCGGGCCGACAACCTGGTCGCGGGCTACCTCCGCGACGTCGACATCCTGCGCGGTTGCGACTTCTTCCTGCGCGACGGCGAGATCGTCGGCATCATCGGCCCCAACGGGGCGGGCAAGTCCACCCTGCTCAAGACGCTGTTCGGCATGATCCCGGTGCGCTCCGGGCGGGTGACACTGCGCGGCGAGGACATCACCGCCGCGCCCGCGCACGTGCTCGTCACCAAGGGTGTGGGTTACGTGCCGCAGAACCAGAACGTGTTCGCCTCGCTGACCATCGAGGAAAACCTGCAGATGGGCATCTACCTGCGGTCCTCGAAGTTCGCCGAACGCTTCGAGTTCGTCAGTGAGCTCTTCCCGCTGCTGGCCGAGCGCCGCCGCGTCAAGGCCGGGGCGCTGTCCGGTGGCGAGCGGCAGATGGTCGCGATGGGCCGGGCCCTGATGATGGAACCGTCCGTGCTGCTGCTCGACGAACCGTCGGCGGGCCTGTCACCGATGTTTGCCGACGAGGTGTTCATCCGCTGCAAGCAGATCAACGCCGCGGGCGTGTCGGTGATCATGGTCGAGCAGAACGCCCGCCGCTGCCTACAGATCTGCGACCGCGGCTACGTGCTCGACCAGGGCGTCAACGCCTACACCGACACCGGCCAGAACCTGATGAACGATCCGAAGGTCATCGAGCTCTACCTGGGAACGCTTGCGGCTAAACGCAAATCAGGCTAGTCAGTCGTTCTCGACAACGATGTAGTCGGTGGTCTGCAGCTTGTTGTCGGGGCCGAACTCGAGGCTGCCGTACGAGCCGATCGACGGTTCACCCGCCGGGCCGAATGCCAACTCGCCGGTCACGCCGTCGTAGTCGATGTCCTCACCGGCGACGATCAGGTCCCGGCACTGGACGAACGTGGTGCACTTCGTGCCGTCGCGAGTCACCGCGATGATGTTCGCACCGATGTCGACCCCGGCCGTCGAGCCCGCCTGCTCGGCCGCCAGCGCGGAGATCACCACGGCGTCGTAGGCCTCACCCGCGTAGTTGAAGTCGACCAGGCCCGCATTGACGGCCAGCAGCCGATCCCGGAACTCGGGGCCGATCTCGGTCAGCGGCGTGGTGCCCTTCATGCCGGCCACCAGGCCCGGCGCAACGCCCTCGCCGAGTGCGTTGCCCATGTTGCCGTCCGTGCCGTACACCAACATCCCGTCCGACGGCCCGATGCCGACCTCATGCATGCGGGTGAGGATCTTCGCGGTCTCCTCGAAGCCGATCACCGCGACGGCGTCCGGATTGAACTCCTTGATCTGATCGACCTCGGCGTTGAAGGACTGGGCGTTGGGGTCGTAGATGATCTTCTTGATCTGGTCGGACCCGATGCCCGCGGTCTCCAGGTTCTTCACCGTGTTGCTCGCCAGACCGGTGCCGTAGGGATCGTTGAGTGCCAGCACAACCACCCGCTGCGCACCGTCCTGGGTGATCAGCTGGGCCAGCGCCTGGGCCTGCAGCACGTCGGTCGGGGCGGTGCGGAAGTACAGGCCCTTGTCGGGATAGCAGACGAACTGGTCAGACGTGTTGGCCGGGGAGAACATCACCACGCCCGCGCTGGTGATCTTGTCGATCACCTTCAGCGACACCGCCGACGACGCGGCGCCGACGATGACGCTCACACCCTCGGCAAGCTCGCGGTCCACCGTCACGTTGGCGGTGTCGGTCGTGGTGTCGCCGGAATCGCCGGTGATCAGCCCGACCGGCTGGCCCAGTACGCCGCCGGCGTCGTTGATCTCGGTGACCGCGATCTGGACCGCGGCGATCTCCGGCGGGCCGAGGAACGACAGCGTGCCGGTCTCGGGCAGCAACGTCCCGATCTTGAGCGGGCCGGTGACCGGCGTCGGACCCGCGGTGGCCTGGGCGGGTTCGCAGTCGGTGGTGACCACTTCCGCGGTACCCTCGGCGCCGTCGTCGGCCGCCACGGTCTCCTCGCTGGTGTCACTCGAGGAGCAGCCCGCTATGCCGAGCACAAGCACACCGGCACCACCGACAGCAAACGCTTTCCGTGCCAAGCGACCGCGCACGTCCCACCTCCGGGTCAAAGTTTTTCGGCGATTCTCCGGGGAAACCTTAACCAATCAGCTCGATGGCGTCGTGTCTTTCGGTGTGTCCAGGGTTTCCAGCACCACTTCGGCGACCCGCTTCATCGTGGTCCGGCGATCCATCGCGGCGCGCTGGATCCACTTGAACGCCTCCGGTTCGGTCATCTGATGCTTGGCCTGCAGCAAACCCTTCGCCCGCTCGACCAGCTTGCGCGTGTCCAACTGCTCCCCCAGCGACGCGACTTCCTGCTCCAGCGAGGTGATCTCGCTGAAGCGGCTGACCGCAACCTCGATGGCGGGCACCAGGTCGTTGATGCTGAACGGCTTGACCAGGTAGGCCATCGCACCGGCATCCCGGGCGCGTTCGACGAGGTCGCGCTGGCTGAACGCGGTGAGAATGACGATCGGGGCGATGCGTTTGGTCGCGATCTCCGACGCCGCGTCGATACCGTCGCGGCGCGGCATCTTGACGTCCATGATCACCAGGTCGGGCCGCAGGCTTTCGGCCAGGTCGACGGCCTCCTGCCCGTCGCCGGCCTCACCGACGATCTCGTAGCCTTCCTCGCGCAGCATTTCGGTCAGATCCATCCGGATGAGCGCTTCGTCTTCGGCGACGAGCACCCGACGTGGCTTTTCGGCGTCGGTCGGTGACATGGCTGCCATTGTTGCGGTAATGGCTGCGATCAGCGACATCGGGGCATCCTCTAAGGTGGGAAGCCGCACAGAAGCGCCGCCCTCGTATCCCAACTGGCAGAGGAACTGGACTCAAAACCCAGACAGTGTGGGTTCGAATCCCACCGAGGGCACCCCTGTCCGAATACGCTTGTTCCGTGGCCGTCAAGCTACGCCCCGTCTGCGTGCCGGAGATGGCACTGGAGAACCGCGTCTCGGCCCGCACCCGTCTTCGCTCCGGGGTCGTCGCCCGGCGCCGCCGCGTGCTCAACGCCACCGCGATGATCAGCGCCGCGATCACGGCGTTCTTCGGTGTGCAGGGCGTGCTGATCGGTCAAGACCTGTGGGTGCCTCTGATCAACTTCGCCGGGGCGGTTGCCTTCGTCGCGATCCCGCGGCTGTGCCGATTCGGTGAGTTGTTGGCGCCCGTGGTGTTCTTCGTGGTCGCCTACACCATCATCACGGTGCTCTGCGTCTACATGGGCACGGGCACCGGACTGCAGTTCTACTACGTCGTCGCCGCCGCGATCATGCTCGTGGTGTTGGGAATCGACCACATCCTGTTGGCGGTGACGCTGTCGGGGTTGGGCGCGGTGACGGTCATCCTGCTGGAGCTTTTCGTGCCCGACGACACCGGCGTGCAGCCGTCGTGGGCGTTCGCCGCGTCGTTCGTGTTGACCGTCATCACCGCGTGGATCCTGGTCATCGCCACGCTGTGGTTCGCCCTGCGCGAGATCCGCCGCGCACGCGAGGCGATGGAAGCCGAATACGAGCGATCCGAACGGTTGCTGGCCAACATCCTGCCCGCTTCGATCGCCGATCGGCTCAAGGATCCGGCCCACACGGTCATCGCCGACAAGTACGAGGACGCCTCGATCCTGTTCGCCGACATCGCCGGATACACCAAGCGCGCCAGCGGGATACCCCCCAGCGAACTGGTGCGGTTCCTGGATCGCCTGTACACCGATCTGGACGCGCTCGTCGACCGCCACGGGCTGGAGAAGGTCAAGACGAGCGGCGATTCGTACATGGTGGTCAGCGGGGTTCCCGAACCGCGTCCCGATCACCTCGAAGCGCTCGCCTGCCTGGCATTGGATATGGCCGAGGCCGTCGCCGACCTCAAAGACCCACAGGGCCAAGAGGTTCCGCTTCGCATCGGGCTGGCGGCGGGCCCGGTGGTCGCCGGGGTCGTGGGATCCCGGAAGTTCTTCTACGACGTCTGGGGCGACGCGGTCAACGTCGCCTCACGAATGGAGTCCACCGACGTCGAGGGCCGCATCCAGGTACCCGAGAACGTCTACCAACGCCTCAACCACGCCTACGTGTTCGAGGAGCGCGGGATCGTCGACGTCAAGGGCAAGGGCGCGATGCGCACCTACTACCTGCGCGGCCGCCGCGAGCCCGCCACGCACCGATCGATCGGGCAGGACACCGCGGCGACGCTGTGACCCGGAGGGGTCTAGACCTTGTGGTTCTCGGCCTTGATCAACCAGGCCTGCTTCTCCAGGTCCGCGATGAGTTGATGCAGGATGTCCGCGGTGGTGGGGTCCTCCGCATCGACCGCGTCGCGCACCGCACGCATGGTCTCGGTCGCCGCGTACGTGCGCGCGGTGATCAGGTCGATCACCTCTTCAGAACCGCGCTCGTAGGCCGGGAACTGCGGCAGCGTGGTGCTGGCGACGACGGTGTCCGACCGGCCATCCGGTACGGCGTTGAGCGCGCGCATCCGCTCGGCGATCGTGTCGCTGCCCTCCCGTGCCAGGTCGACGAGTTCGTCGAGCTGCAGGTGCAGGTCCCGGAAGTTCGTGCCGACGACGTTCCAGTGCGCCTGCTTGCCCTGCAGGTGCAGTTCGATCAGGTCGACGAGCACGCGCTGCAGGCTGGCGGCGAACTCAGGCGATGCTTGGAATCCCTTGATATCTGCTTCACTGCGACGGTTTGTGGTGGTCATGACTCTTCAAACACCTCCTAAATTGGAATGAGTCCATTTTAGCATGTGATGTTGGTCATGGTCGTGGCTGTAGCTGCTGGTCCTGCCTGTCCAGCAGCCGTGCGTAGCCGGCCCCCATCCCGAGCAGAGCGAGGCCGACCACGATGAAGACCAGCACGCGGAAAATCCCGTCGAGGGTGCCCAGGTCGAAGAGGAACAACTTCGCCGTCGCGGCGACCACCAGAGCGAGCCCACCACCGATCGGCACCGACCTGTCCACCCGTGACAGCCGCGCCGCGTGGCCGAACGCCGCCGCGGCCAACCCGATCCAGCAGATCGTGGCGGCCGTGTGCCCGGCGAAGAAGCCTCCGCCCTCGCCGGCGATCGCGACGCCTGCCGTGACGGCGAACGTGGTGACCGCGTAGACGACCGTGACGGCCGCACAGACCCAGACCACCGGGTCGCGGCCGGCCGGCGTCCACACGGTCACCCCGGCGAACGCGATCAGCAGCAGGCTGGCGATCAAGGTGGAGATCGCCGCGGCCGTGCTCAGCGCGGTCGCCTCCACCAGCGTCCAGGGCGGCGCGTAGCCGAGATAGAACAGGGCGCCGACGACGGCGAACCCTCGCGAGATCCACCTCGCCACCGGCGCCCGCCGGGCGGCGACCGCGATGACCACCGCCGCGGCGAGCAGCACCGGACCCGCGACATGACCTTTGCATGCCACCAATACGGCGATCACGGCCGAGACCGCCGACATCGCCGACCACACGGCCCGCACGCCCTTGTCGACGCCGGGCCACCGGTCACCGGTGAGCACAATCCCCAGCAGCACCGCGGACAGCGCGGCGGCCATCAGTGCCGCCGGCACGCGGTCGGCGACCAGCGCCACACACAGCACAGGCAGCAACCCCGCGCCGGTCAACAGTGCCAGCAGCACGCGGTTGCCGGTGTCGCGCAGCAGGATCAGCGCGGCGGTGACGGCAAGGCCCGCCGCGATCACGCAGGCCGCGGCCAGCAACGCGTCACGGCCGTCACCGTGGTGCACCGCGATCAGCGCGGTGATCAATGGCACGGTGGTGGCCGCGATGCGGGCACTGTGCAGCCATGGCCAGTCCCTGCCCAACTGCACCGGCAGCGACGCCGCCGACAACGCCAGCATGAAGCTCACCAACAGCAGCGTCACGCCGCCGACCACGATGGGCGCCAACACGATCAGCGGCACCAGCACCAGCACGCCCAGGTGCTCGGAGTTCCAGCGACGGGCCAGCATGAGCCCGCCGCCGCCGATGACCGCGGCGGCGAGCAACCCGAGCGGCGCCGACAGCCAGTGGTAGATCGTCGTGACGGCGATGACGTCCATGTAGCCCGCCGCGACGCCGGTGGCGGCCAACGCGATCGCCCCCACGCGTCCCCCCGGGCGCCCGGACAACCACCCGCCCGCCCCGACCAGCCCGACGGCCAGCACCACGCCCGCGGCGACGCGGACCTCGGGGCGAAGAATGCCGGCCTGCGCGGCCAGCACCAGCAGCAGCACCACGCCGACCAGCGTCACCGCCACCCCGGCCACGGCGAGCAACTTGCCGATCCAGCCGTGGTCGCTCGACGGTTTCGTAGGTGCCAGAGGCGCCGGCGGGGGCGGTGGCGGTGGCGGTGGCCAGTACGGCGCGGGCTGATGTCCGGAGAGCAGACGATCCAATTCGGCGAGGTCGGCGTACAACCGGGCGATCACGGCGCGATGCGGTTCGGTCATGGCATCGATCGTGGCGGCACCGCGCCGACTGCGGATGAGTAGGACTACTCGTCTAGGCCGTGTTCGATCGCGTAGCGCGCCAACTCCACCCGGTTGGCGACCTGAAGCTTGCGAAACGTCGCTTGCACGTGGTTCTCGACGGTGCGGTGGCTCAACGACAGTTGGGCGGCGATCTGTTTGGCGGTCAACCCTTTCGCGACGTAGCGCAGGATCTCGGTCTCCCGATCGGTCAGGCTGGGCACCGGCACCCCCGCGGGTCCACCGGCGGGCTGCTGGGCGATGCGCCGGTACTCCCCCAACACCAGACCGGCCAGCCCGGGCGTGAAGACGGCCCGCCCCTCGGCGGTTGCGCGCACCGCGTCACCGAGTTCCTGCTTGGACGCACTCTTGACCAGATAACCCGTCGCGCCTGCCTTGACCGCCTCCAGCACGTCGTCGCGCTCGTCGGATGCCGACAGCACCAGCACCCGTGACGACGGCGAGACCGAGCGCACCGCCGCGGTGGCCTGAGCCCCGTCGCCGTCGGGCAACCGCATGTCCATCAGCACCACATCGGGCTGGACCACCTCGGCACGCCGCCGCGCCGCACCCACCCCGTCGGCGGTGGCGACCACACGGAAACCGTCCTCGGCCAGATCGCGGGCCACCGCCTCACGCCAGATCGGATGGTCATCGACCACCATCACCGTCGGGCTACCGTCAGTTCCCATTCCGTCCCGCTTCCCGCAGAGGTGCGCAGCTTCGCGCTGCCTCCAAGCCAATCCATCCGGCCCACAATCGATTTGGCAACTCCGACCCGCCCCTCCCGCACCGCTTCGTCCAGCCGACCCTCGACGATGCCGACGCCGTCGTCGCGGATGCTCACCGTGACCGAGTCCCCGAGATCCTCCACCAACACATACGCGCGGGCGTCCGGTCCGGCGTGCGCGGCGACGTTGTCCAGCGCGTTGGCGGCCGCCGCGAACAGTTCCTCGGCCACTTGCGCGTCCAGCAGCACCGGATCGGCCGGAACGCTGACCGACACCCGGTCGGACGCGCGCCTGCGCAGCATCGCGCCGATGTCGGCGGTCCCCGCCACTTTCGGATCGGCGTCGGCCGAACTCACCAAGCGCCGCAACGCCCGCTCCTGCTCACCGGCCAACCGCGCCAGCTCTGCTGTCTCACCGCCGATCTCACGTCCGCGGCGAGACACCAGGGCCAACACCTGGATGGCGCCGTCGTGAACCTGACGTGACAACCGTTCGCGTTCCTGATGCGATGCGGCCAGACGCGCGGCCTGCTCCAGTTCGGCGTGCGCGCGGCGCGCGGTCTGCGCGGCCATGCCGACCGCCAACCCGACCGCCAATTCGATGACGATCGTCGCGTTGCGGCCCAGGTCGTAGTTGACGACGCCCTTGACGAACGTGCTGGCGATCATCACCGCCACCCCCGTGAGCATCCCGGCGATCGGTCCGGCCACGATCGCCGCGGAGATCGTCGCGTTGGTCGCCCACAACGTGGTCGGCCAACTCTGGTTCGCCAATGCCCACTCGTCGGTGGCCACCACCTCGGTGGCGAGGATGAACGCCACCACCACGCCGATCTCGCCCAGCACCCAGGAGGCCCGCCTGCCGAAGCCCTGCAGGTAAGCGACCGCGCACACCGCGCTCCAACCGATCAGCATCACCGACAGCGCCCAGCCCAAGGCGGGGCGCTGCAGGTTCGGGTTCACCACGATCTGGAACCCCACCGCATAGACGCAGCTGAGCAGCCGGAACACCTGCGCCGCGCGCCACAGCGGCGTGGCCGGATCCGGTGAGTCCATCACCGATCACAGTACTTTCGACAGAAACGCTTTCGTGCGTTCGTGTTTGGGGTTGGCCAGCAGGTCGCGGGGCGGGCCGCTCTCGACCACCACGCCGCCGTCCATGAACACCAGTTGATCGGCGACTTCGCGGGCGAATCCCATCTCGTGGGTGACCACCACCATCGTCATCCCCTCGCCGGCAAGCTTTTTCATCACTTCGAGCACCTCGCCGACGAGTTCGGGGTCCAGCGCCGAGGTCGGCTCGTCGAACAGCATCAGTTTGGGGTTCATCGCCAACGCACGGGCGATGGCCACCCGCTGTTGTTGCCCACCGGACAGCTGCGCCGGATAGGCGTCGGCCTTGGCGGCGAGGCCCACCTGGTCGAGCAGGTCCCGGCCCCTCGCGACGGCGGCATCCTTCTTGACACGTTTGACGTGGATCGGGGCTTCGATGACGTTCTGCAGCGCCGTGCGGTGCGGGAACAGGTTGAAATGCTGGAAGACCATGCCGATGTCGCGCCGCTGTTTGGCGGCGTCGCGCGGCGCCATCTCATGGAGCTTTCCGCCGCGCTCCCGGTAGCCGATCAGGTCACCGTCGACGTAGAGCCGGCCGGCGTTGACCTGTTCGAGATGGTTGATGCAGCGCAGAAACGTCGACTTGCCAGAGCCCGACGGACCGACCATGCACAGCACCTCGCCGCGGCCGACCTCCAGGGTGATGCCCTTGAGAACCTGCAGGGCGCCGAAGTTCTTGCAGACCTGCTCGGCCTTGACCATCGGGGTCACGGATGGGCCTCTCCCGCCAACTGCGCCTTGGCCAGGGCTTCGAGCTGCTTTGCCGTCAACTTCCGCGACGCGCCTCGCGAGTAGTACCGCTCGAGGTAGTACTGCCCGATCATCAGGATGCTGGTGATCGCCAGATACCAGGTGGCCGCGACCAGAAGCAGCGGGACGGGTTGGAACTCGCGCGCCGCGATCTCGCGCGAGGTGATGCCGTACAGGTCGAGGGTGAACGGCACCGCGGTGACCAGCGAAGTGGTCTTGAGCATGCTGATGACCTCGTTGCCCGTCGGCGGGATGATCACGCGCATGGCCTGCGGCAGCACCGTGCGCCGCATCGTCATCCCCCACGACATGCCCAGTGCTGTCGATGCCTCGGCCTGCCCCTCGGGCACCGAACTGATTCCGGCGCGGATGATCTCGGCCATGTAGGCGGCCTCGTTGAGTGCCAGCCCCAGGATCGCCAGCAGAAACGGGATCGACAACACCTGCAGGCCGATGTGGGCGAACGTCGGCCCGAACGGGATGCCGAGTTGAAGGGTGGCGTAGATCGTCGGGATCAGACCCCAGAACACCAACTGCACATAGATGGGGGTGCCGCGGAACACCCACAGGTACACCCACGCAACCGCTTTGAGCACCGGGTTGGGCGACAGCCGCATGACCGCAAGCATCACCCCGAGTGCGATCGCCAACACCATCGAGTAGACGGTCAGCTGCAGCGTGTTGACGACACCGACGGTCAGCACCCGCCGGTCGAACAGGTACTGCCAGTAGACCGGCCAGTTGTAGGCGCTGTTGGTGGCCGCGCCGTAGACGAACAGCACCACGATGACGACGATGACGACTGCCGCCACCCACCGCCACGGGTGACGCAGCGGAACGGCGTCGATGGCGGCGGGTGGGGCAGATGGCGACGGGTCGACGTCAGTCATGGCGAATCCTGGTCAGTTGATCGCGCCGTTGATGACCGGTTTGTCGATCATTCCGCGTTCGACACCCCAGTTGCTGGCGATTTCCTTGTACTTACCGGTCTCGATGAGATGCTCCAGCGCCATCTTCAGCGACTGCGCCAGCGGCGACCCCTTCTTCACCGGCCACCCGTAGGGCGCCGCGTCGAAGATCTCCCCCGCGCCCTCGAGCTTGCCGTTGCTCTGCTTGATGGCATAGGCGGTCACCGGCGAATCCGCCGACATCGCGTCGACCTGGCCGAGAACGACCGCGTTGGTGGCGGCGTCCTGCCCGTCGAACGACACGATCTCGATGGCCGGTTTGCCGGCGTCCGTGCACGCCTTGCTCTTGGCGGGCAACTCCTCGGTTTGCTCGGTCGTGGTGGCCTGCACCGCGACCCGTTTGCCGCACGCGTTGTTCGGGTCGATCGGCGCGCCGGGCCGCTGGGCCCACAGAATGCCCGCGCTGAAGTAGGTGACGAAGTCGACCGAGTTCTCCCGCTCCTTGGTGTCGGTGAACGACGACATGCCGACGTCGTAGGTGCCGCCCTGAATCGACGGGATGATCTTGGCGAAATCGGCTTCGCGGTAGTCCGGGGTCAGGCCCAGCGTGCCCGCGATCGCGTTCATCAGGTCGACGTCGAAGCCGACGATCTTGCCGCTGGGATCCTTGAACTCATTCGGGGGGTACGGGATGTTGACGCCGACCACCAGTTTGCCCGCCGACTTGATGGCCTCGGGCACGGTGTTGGCGATCTCCTCCACCTTCTCCGCCGACACCGCCGAGGTCTCGGTCTCCGAGTCTCCCGCATCGGTTCCGCTCGCACACCCCGACAAGGCCAGCGCGCCGCACGCGGCGATCACCATCGTGATGCGCCACACAGGCGTCCGACGGTTCTGACGTCTGAACACGGTTGCCTCTACTTTCTGCATGGGCCGATCCCAGCCGGTAACGGAACATTAACGACCACGGTGAAACATCACAGCGGTAACGCGAAATCCACCAGGTCGGGCGCATTTATGACACACTTCGGGCATGGAAACACCCGCTCCCCCAAGCTTGTTGCGTCATCTGTGGAAGTCCACGCTGCTGTCCGGAATCCTCGCCGTCATCCTCGGTGTGCTGGTGCTGGCCTGGCCGGGGATCACCGTCATCATCGCGGCCATCTTCTTCGGCGCCTATCTGTTGGTGACCGGCATCGCTCAGGTGATTTTCGCGTTCAGCCTGCACGTTTCGGCCGGCAGTCGGGTGCTGCTGTTCATCAGCGGTGCGGCCGCGCTGATCCTGGCCGTGTTGTGCTTCCGCAGCCTGCAGGAATCGATCCTGCTGCTCGCGATCTGGATCGGCGTCGGCTTCATCTTCCGAGGGGTGGCCACCGCGGTGTCGGCGATCAGCGACACCACGCTGCCCGGCCGGGCCTGGGAGATCTTCATCGGGGTGATCAGCCTGATCGCAGGCGTCGTGATCCTGGCGTCGCCGTTCGAGTCGCTGGCGGTGCTGACCCTGGTCGTGGGCATCTGGCTGATCGTGCTCGGGGTGTTCGAGGTGGTGGCCGCGTTCGGCATCCGCAAGTCCTCGACCGTCCCGACGACACCGAGCGCTCCCGCGGAAAAGCCCGCCGAGGAAACCACACCGGCCGAGTAACTACTACAATGCGTCGTAGGTAAGTTTTCCGAGAGGTGGGAGCGGCGCATGGATGTCGTAGACGTCTCGCGGTGGCAGTTCGGTATCACCACCGTCTACCACTTCATCTTTGTGCCGCTGACCATCGGGTTGGCGCCCCTGATCGCGGCGTTCCAGACCGCCTGGGTGGTCACCGACAACCCCGTCTGGTACCGGCTGACGCGGTTCTTCGGCAAGCTGTTCCTGATCAACTTCGCGCTCGGCGTGGCCACCGGCGTGGTTCAGGAATTCCAGTTCGGGATGAACTGGAGCGAGTACTCGCGGTTCGTCGGTGACATCTTCGGCGCGCCGCTGGCGTTCGAGGGTCTGGTCGCGTTCTTCTTCGAGTCGACGTTCATCGGCCTGTGGATCTTCGGCTGGACCCGACTGCCGCGGCTCGTGCACCTCGCGTGCATCTGGATCGTCGCGTTCGCGGTCAACGCCTCGGCGTACTTCATCATCGCGGCGAACTCGTTCATGCAGCACCCGGTCGGCGCGGAGTTCAACCCGCAGACCGGCCGTGCGGAGCTGGTCGACTTCGGCGCACTGCTGACCAACAACACCGCGATCTGGGCATTTTTGCACGCGGTGTGCGGATCCTTCCTCACCGCAGGTGCTTTCGTCGCGGGCGTGTGCGCGTGGTTGATGGTGCGCTCGCACCGGCGAGCCGACGAGACCGAGTTCGGGGCCGCCATGTACCGGCCCGCCACGATCGCGGGCAGCCTGGTCGCGCTGGCCGCCGCGGCCGGGTTGTTCTTCACCGGCGACATCCAGGGCAAGCTGATGTTCGAGCAGCAGCCGATGAAGATGGCGTCCGCAGAGTCCTTGTGCGACACCGAAACCGATCCGAAATTCTCGATCCTGACCGTCGGCACCCAGAACAACTGCGACAGCGTCATGCACCTCATCGAGGTGCCCTACGTGTTGCCGTTCCTGGCCGAGGGCACGTTCAGCGGGGTGACCCTGGAGGGGGTCAACGACCTGCAGCAGCAGTATCAGGAGCGGTTCGGCCCGGGTGACTACCGGCCCAACCTGTTCGTCACCTACTGGTCGTTCCGCGCGATGATCGGGCTACTGCTGGTGCCGGTGGCGTTCGCCCTCACCGCACTGTGGCTGACCCGCCGGGGAAGGGTCCCCGATCAGCGCTGGTTCGGCTGGTTCGGCCTGGTCACGCTGCCCACGCCGTTCCTGGCCAACTCGGCGGGCTGGGTGTTCACCGAAATGGGCAGGCAACCCTGGGTCGTCGTGCCCAACCCCACCGGTGACCAGTTGGTCCGGATGACGGTGCAGGAGGGCGTGTCCGGGCACGCACCGGGCACGGTGCTGTTCTCGCTTGCGGTCTTCACGCTGGTCTACGGCGTTCTGGCGGTGATCTGGTTCTGGCTGATGCGCCGGTACGTGGTCGAAGGGCCCCAGGAACACGACGCCGAACCGGTGCCGCCGCCCTCACCCGACGAAGACGACGTCGCTCCGCTGTCCTTCGCGTACTAGGAGATGTGATGGGCCTGCAAGAGTTGTGGTTTCTTCTGATCGCCGCACTGTTCCTCGGGTTCTTGATCCTCGAGGGATTCGACTTCGGCGTCGGCATGCTGATGGCACCGCTGGGCGCCGCCGGTGAGGGTGACCCCGAACAACGCCGCCGAGCGGTACTGAACACCATCGGACCGGTGTGGGACGCCAACGAGGTGTGGTTGATCACCGCGGGCGCGTCGATGTTCGCGGCGTTTCCGAACTGGTACGCCACCACGTTCTCGGCGCTGTATCTGCCGCTGCTGGCGATCCTGTTCGGGATGATCCTGCGCATCGTCGGCATCGAGTGGCGGGGCAAGATCGACGATCCGCGCTGGCGCCGATGGGCCGATGCGGGTATCGCGCTCGGGTCCTGGCTGCCCGCGGTGCTGTGGGGCGTGGCGTTCGCGGTCCTGCTGCGGGGCCTGCCCATCGACGCCGACGGCCGGGCTCACCCCTCGTTCGGCGACGTGCTGAACGGTTACACGCTGCTCGGCGGGTTGGCCACGGCGTCGCTGTTCGCCTTCTACGGCGCGGTATTCGTCGCACTCAAGACCTCCGGCCCGGTGCGCGACGACGCCTTCCGGTTCGGCCGTGCCCTGTCGCCGGTCGTGGTCGTCTTCGCCGGCGGGTTCGGACTGTGGACGCAACTGGCCCACGGCACGGCGTGGACGTGGGCGGCGCTCGGCGTCGCGGTGGCCGCGCTGCTGACCGCGGTGGCGCTGGTGTGGGTCCGCCGCCGCGAAGGCTGGGCGTTCTTCTCGACGGTGATCGTCGTGGCGGCCGTGGTGGTGCTGCTGTTCGGCTCGATGTATCCAAACCTGTTGCCCTCCACGTTGAACCCCGACTGGAGCGTCACCATCTACAACGGTTCGTCGACGCCGTACACGCTGGGCATCATGTCGTGGGCCGCGCTGACGCTGCTGCCCCTCGTCATCGGATATCAGGCCTGGACGTACTGGGTGTTTCGCCGCAGGATCACCGCCGACGCCATCCCGCCCTCGGTCGGACTGACGAGGCAGCCGTCCTGAGCAGCGACCCCCGCGGCCCCGTCGACCCGCGCCTGTGGCGCGCATCGAGCGCGATGCGCCGCTTCCTCGCGGCGACAACGGCATGCGGGGTGGTGATCGCCGCCTGCACGATCGCGTCGGCAGTGGTGCTGGCCGACGTCGTCGCGCGGGTGATCACCGACCCCGCCGCACGCAGCCTCGACGCCGTCTCGGTGTCGCTGATGTTGCTGGTGCTGCTCTGGTCCGTTCGCACGGTGGCCCACTGGCAGCAGGGCAGGCTGGCCCAGCGAGGCGCCAGCGGGGTGATCGCCGACCTGAACCGTCAGGTGTTGACCGCCACGGCCGTGCTGCCGCCGCGGCAACTGGCCCAACGGCGCGACGACGCCGCGGTTTTGGTCACCCGCGGTCTCGACGGCCTGCGGCTGTATTTCACCAACTATCTGCCCGCGCTGCTGCTGGCGGTCATTCTCACCCCCGCCGCCGTCGCCGTCATCGCCCTCGTCGACTGGCGCTCGGCGGTCGTCGTCGTGATCGCGTTACCGCTCATCCCCATCTTCATGGCACTGATCGGCCTGACCACCGCGGAGCGCTCAGCCGCGGCGCTGCAGGCGATGAGCACGCTGCAGTCGCGCCTGCTGGACCTGATCGCCGGCCTGCCCACGCTGCGCGCGCTACGCCGGGTCGGTGGGTCGGCCACCCGAATCACCGAACTCAGTGCCGCACACCGCCGTTCCACGATGGCCACCCTGCGCATTGCCTTTCTGTCGTCGTTTGTGATGGAACTGTTGGCGACCCTCGGCGTCGCACTGGTCGCCGTGGGGGTCGGGCTGCGCCTGGTGTATGGCGACATGACGTTGACGGCCGGGCTCACCGCACTGCTGCTGGCTCCGGAGGTGTTCTGGCCGCTGCGCCGGGTAGGTGTCGCATTTCATGCCGCACAGGATGGGAAAGCCGCCGCAGACAAGGCGTTCGCGTTGATCGACGACCGAGAGTCCGTGACCGGCACGCCGCCCGTGCCGGTGGCGGACATTGCCGAACCGGGCCGGGTCACCGTGATCGCCGGTCCCAACGGTGTCGGCAAATCCACACTCCTGCACGATATTCTGGGTCTCAACGAGCCCGGCGCGAATCACCAGACCTGGTGGCACCGGGTGGCCTGGCTGCCGCATCGACCGATGCTGATACCCGGTACGGTACGCGAGAACCTCGAGCTGTTCGGGCCGCTCGGCGACCTCGACGCCGCCTGCCGCGCCGCATGTTTCGACGAAGTACTCGCGGAGTTACCCGACGGACTGCAGACTGTGCTCGGCCGCGGCGGCGTCGGCCTGTCACTGGGGCAACGCCAGCGCCTCGGACTGGCCCGCGTACTGGGCGCATCCGCGGATGTGCTGTTGCTCGACGAGCCCACCGCCCACCTGGATGCGGAGACCGAAGAGCAGGTGCTGCGTGCCATCGCACAGCGTGCGGCCGACGGTGCGACCGTCATCGTCGTCGGGCACCGAGAACCGGTGCTGGCCATCGGCGACCGGGTGGAGCGCATCGATGCTTGAGCTTCTGCGGCCGCGACTTCCCCGATTGCTGCTGGCGATCCTGTTCGGGGTGTTGGCGCTGGGCAGCGCCCTTGCACTGACCGGGGTCTCGGCCTGGCTGATCACCAGGGCGTGGCAGATGCCACCGGTGCTGCACCTCACCGTCGCCGCGGTGTCGGTGCGCGCACTGGCCATCTCGCGCGCGGTCTTCGGATACTGCGAGCGACTCGCCTCTCACGACACCGCCCTGCGCGCCGCCGCCGACGTTCGCGAACGCCTGTACTCGCGATTGGCGACCGGCCCCATCGATGCGGTCATGCGCCGGCACACCGGCCAGTTGGTGAGCGATGCCGGAGCCTCGGTCGACGAGTTGTCCGAGGTGCTGGTGCGCGCGGTCGTGCCGATCGCGGTCGCCACGATCCTCGGCGTGTCGTCGGTGGCCGTCATCGCGGTCATCTCACCCGCCGCCGCGGCGGTGCTGGCGCTGTGCCTGCTGGTGGCCGGGGTGGCCGCGCCCCATCTCGGCGCGCGGGCCGCAACCGCCGCCGAACTGCTGGCCGCACAACATCATTCCCAACGTGATACGGCGGCGATGATCTTGCTCGAGCACGCGCCGGAGTTGCGCGTCAACGACCGGCTCGACGACGTGCTCGACGACGCCGACCGTGAGCAACGCCGCTGGGGCCACGCTCTCGACCGGGCCGCGGCGCCGGCAGCCCTGGCAGCGGCGGCGCCGACCGCCGCGATCGGGGTCAGCGTGCTCGGGGCCGTCGTCGCCGGGGTCGCGCTGGCCTCCTCCGTCGCACCGACCACCGTGGCGATCCTGATGTTGTTGCCGCTGTCCGCCTTCGAAGCCACGACCGCACTTCCGGGCGCCGCGGTTCAGCTGGCCCGGTCGCGTCTCGCGGCGCGTCGCATCCACGACCTCACCACCGCCGACGACGAGGACGCGCGACGGCCGTTTGTCCCGCCCATTCACCTCGAACCCGGTGCGCGACTGGCCGTCACCGGACCGAGCGGATCCGGGAAGACCACACTGCTGATGACACTGGCCGGCTTGCTGCCCGAGGAGAGGGCCGCAGACGCGGCGTTCTTCCCCGAGGATGCGCACCTGTTCTCCACCACGGTGCGGGACAACCTGTTGGTGGCGCGCGGCGACGCAGAGGACGCCGAACTACGCGATGCGCTGGACAAGGTAGGCCTGACGAGTTGGCTCGACTCACTGCCGGACGGGTTGTCCACGGTGCTGGTCGGCGGGCCGGCGGCGGTCTCCGCGGGCCAGCGCCGGCGTCTGCTGTTGGCGCGGGCCCTGATCTCGCCGGCGTCGACCGTGTTACTCGACGAACCGACCGAGCATCTCGACGCCGCCGACGGACAGCGAATGTTGACCGAACTGCTCACCCCGGGCGGCCTTTTCTCCGCCGATCGCACCGTCGTCGTCGCCACCCATCACCTGCCCGACGACCTTGATTGTCCTACGGTCCTGTTACCTGCGGGGCGAGTAACCTCACCCGCATGAGCGAACCGGACAAGCCCGAGACGCCACCATCTGCACCGCCACCGCCACCGGCGCCGCCGCCACCGCCGGGGTACGGGGGTTATCCGCCGCCTCCGCCCCAGCCCTACGCCGGATATGCGCCGCCCCCGCCGACCACCGTGCCGAAAAACGGTCTGGGTATCGCGGCACTGGTCGTCGCGATCGTCGCGCTGTTGTCGCTCGTCGGCGGCATCGTGCTGGGCGTCGTCGCGATCATCCTCGGGTTCTTGGGCTGGCAACGGGCCAAGCGCGGCGAGGCCACCAACGGCGGGATGGCGATCGCGGGCATCGTGCTCGGGTTGCTCAGCATCATCGAGGCGATCGTCGTCATCGGATTACTGGTCTGGGGATTCGGCGAGGCGGGCGGCACCGACTATTTGGACTGTATGTCGCGGGCGGGCACCGACCAGCAGGCCATCCAGCAGTGTGCCGATCAGTTCCGCGACCGTGTCGAGGACCAGTTCTCGATCACCATTTCGCCTACCCGCTAGCGGGATTTGGCGGCAGGGAAGTACTTGACGATGCCTTCCTGCACGACGGTGGCCACCAGGTGACCGGACTGGTCGAAGAAGTGTCCGGTGCCCAGGCCGCGGGAGTCGGCGGCCACCGGGGAGGTGGTCGAGTACAGCACCCAGTCGTCGAACTGCACCGGACGGTGAAACCACACCGAGTGGTTGGTGGTGACCGCGAAGATGCGGTCGAACCCCCACGACAGGCCGTGGGTGGTGATGATCGAGTCGAGCACCGTGGTGTCCGACGAGTAGACCAGGGCCGCGGCGTGCACGGCCCGGTCGTCGGGCATCGGCCCCTGCGCCTTCATCCACACCCGGTTGTAGGTGAGGGTGTCGCCCTTGTCGCGCATCACCCAGGTCGGGTCGTTGGTGTAGCGCCAGTCGATCGGGCGAAGGGCGTTGACGAAATGCGGGACGACGTCCTCGTACCCGCGCAGCAGGTCGTCGACCGGCGGCACCGTCAGCGGGCCGGGCAACTCGGGCGGAGCGATCTCGTGCTCGAGGCTGCGGCCACCCGACAGGTAGGACACCATCGCGGTGGTCAACAACTCGCCGTTCTGCATGACGTCGACCCGGCGGTTGGCGAACCGGCGCTCGTCGCGCAGTCGAACGACGTGGAACTCCAGGTCCTTCTCCGGGTCACCCCCCGCGATGAAGTGCGCCGACAGTGCGCTCGGCGGCAGGTCGTGCTCGAGGCTGCGGCTTGCCGCCATGAACGCCTGTGCCATCATCTGGCCGCCGAATGTGCGCACCGGGTTCTTGCTCGGGTGCGAGCCCAGGTAGAGGTCGTCGCCGGTTTTACGCAGGTCCAGGATCCCCAGCAGTTCCTCTAGATCTGAGTCCACACGCGACCTCCTATACGTCGTCCTCCCCGATCCGGTGCACATGGATCAGATTCGTGGAGCCTACTGTGCCAGGCGGAATGCCGGCGATGACGACCACCAGGTCGCCGCGCTTGTACCGGCCGAGCTCCAGCAGCGAGTTGTCCACCTGTCTGATCATTCCGTCGGTGGTTTGGATGTGGGGCACGATGAACGTCTCGGTGCCCCAACTCAGGGCGAGCTGACTACGCACCTCGGGCAGCGAGGTGAACGCGAGCAGCGGTAGCGGGGTATGCAGCCTCGACAGCCGGCGCACGGTGTCGCCGGACTGGGTGTAGGCCACCAGGGCCTTGGCGTCGAGTCGCTCGCCGATGTCGCGGGCCGCATACGAGATGACGCCGCGTTTGGTGCGGGGCACGTGGGTGAGCGGCGGGGCCGCCACCGAGTTCTCCTCGACCGCGGAGATGATGCGGGCCATCGTCTTGACCGCTTCCAGCGGGTACTTGCCGACCGACGTCTCACCGGAGAGCATCACCGCGTCGGTGCCGTCGAGGATCGCGTTGGCGACGTCGGAGGCCTCGGCGCGGGTCGGCCGGGAGTTCTCGATCATCGACTCAAGCATCTGAGTGGCGACGATGACCGGTTTCGCGTTCTCCCTTGCCATTTGGATTGAGCGCTTCTGGACGAGAGGAACTTCCTCGAGCGGAAGTTCCACACCCAGGTCGCCGCGTGCGACCATGATGGCGTCGAACGCCAGCACGATGGCCTCGAGATTGTCGATGGCTTCCGGCTTTTCGAGTTTGGCGATGACCGGCACCCGGCGCCCGATGCGGTCCATCACCTCGTGCACGAGTTCGATGTCTGCCGGTGAGCGGACAAACGACAGTGCGATCATGTCGACACCGAGGCGAAGGGCGAACTCGAGGTCGTCAATATCCTTGCCCGACAGGGCGGGCGCCGACACGCTCATGCCGGGCAACGACATTCCCTTGTTGTTGCTGACCGGGCCGCCCTCGGTGACGGTACAGATGACGTCGCTGCCTTCGATGCGTTCGACGATCAGGCTGACGTTGCCGTCGTCGACCAGCACCCGGTCGCCGGGCACAGCGTCGTCGACCAGCCGCTTGTAGGTGGTCGACACCCGGTCCGGAGTGCCTTCGAAGTCGTCGGTGGTGATCCGCACGGTCTCACCGGTCGCCCAGAACGTGGGGCCGCCGGCGAACCGGCCGAGACGGATTTTGGGACCCTGCAGGTCGGCGAGGATGCCGACGGCTCGCCCAGTGGCGTCGGAGGCGGCGCGAACACGTTTGTAGTTGGCCTCGTGGTCTTGGTAATCGCCGTGGCTGAAGTTGAGTCTCGCAACGTCCATGCCGGCCTCGACCAGTGCTCTTACCGCGTCGTCGCTCGCGGTGGCCGGACCCAGAGTGCAGACGATCTTTCCACGCCTATTCACGACTCACCAGCATAGTCTTGATCGATTCGGCGCGCGCCGGCCGACGGAAAGGCTTGGCAGTCGGGCTTTTTGACGGTCACCCGAGAACCGTCGGGACCAGTGGGAACCCCGGGAGGTTCCTCGCCACGGTCCAGGCGACGACAGCGACGAGAATCACACCAATCGCGGACGCGGTCATCGCTTGCCGGCCTCGATAACGACTCACCAACACCCACACCAGCAGCAGCGGCAAAGCGACGAGGAGAAACACGTTGTCGGTGACCGCGGACGCCAGGTCGCCGTGCAGCAGGTCATGGGTCATCCGGAGGCCACCACAGCCCGGGCAGTACCACCCGGTCAGGGCGTAAAACGGGCACGCCGGGAAGAAGAACCGCGCGCTGTGCGGATCGCCGAGACCGACATACGCCAACCCGCCCACCAGCAGGGCGCCGGCGCCCAGCGCGCCGTACAGCCGTCCGCGGCTGGAGGTGGCGCTAGGTGCCATCGCGCAGAGGACGTCCCTGCGGGTCGCGGACCTTGTCGGTCAGCAGCAGCACCGCATCGACGACACCCCAGATGACTGCGCCGATGCCGCATGTGACGAGGCCGACGACCAGTTGCGCGATCCCCAGACCCGTGTAGCCGAGATAGATGCGGCCAATGCCCACAATGCCGACCAGCCCGACCAGTTGTAGCAGGCCGGCGACGACCTTGGACTTGTCGGACAGGGGCTCGCCCGTGACCGGATGCCGTCCGTATGGAGCCGATGGGTCCGCGTAGCCAGGCGGATATGGACCCGCTGGCGGCGGCGGGTAGCCCGGCTGTGGCGGCGGAGGTGGAGGCGGGTTTCCGTACTCGTTGCCTCCGAACTGCGGCTCGGTCATGACACCAGCATGCCAGAACCGTGCCACGCGAGGCAGTGAGGAAAACCCGAAATTTGTCGGGTACCTCCACCCTCCCCCGTGTATTCGACCGTCTCGATCGCGGCCGATCAGGCCTCAGAACGGTGGCGGATCCGAATCATTCTGTGCACGTTCGGCTTTGATGCGATCGCGGCGTTCGGCAGCCCGGGTGCGCTGACGCAACGGCATTTTCTGGCCACGATCCACATCCGATGTCGGCTGTGGCGGCGGAGGCGGTAATTCGGGGGTCGTGACATCCCACCCCGGAAAGAAGCTTCGACAACCGGGATGGGTCGAGTAGGTACGGCCGGTCGGCGAGGTCCACGCCGCTGTCCCGTCGGGCTGCAGCACAACCGCCCAGTCACCGTCCCAGAAGGTTTTCAACAGGTGGTGTTTACGGCATAGACAAAGGAGGTTCGATGGGTGGGTTGCCCCGATTGGATAGGGCACCACATGGTCGATATCGCAGAGTTCCGCGGGCGCGGTGCACCCCGGAAATCGACACGTCAGATCCCGGATGCGCACAAACCGCGCCAACTTCGCGGAGGGCCGATAGCGCTGTTCGGGCGGATCTTGCGGCGCGCATAGTGGCTGCAGTTGCGCGCCGTTGGTCAGCATTTCCCTCAACAACGCCGAGGGGACCACCCGACTGCCGGCCATGACCGCTGTACCGCGGTCAGCCACAGCCGCCTCAATCGCGGCCTTGTCGGCGACGACGTGCACCGTCACCGCCGACTTCGGCACGGGTTGGTTGGCGCTAGGGCATTCGGCGGATCCGCACCGGCACGCCAGATGGAAGTTGCGGTTGGCGATCGCCCCCAACGCATCCGCGCGAAGCTCGCCCTTCGACCGCGGATCGTTTTCACACACCCCGGCCACCATCGCCGACACCGTCTTGTCGAGCACCGCGGCGTCGGTTGCCAGCAGCCGACCCCATATTGACGTCACCCCGGCCTCGTCCTCATATGAGCCCACGCAGAAGTTCCTGGTGCGCAAACTCTCGGTCGCTTTGATGACGGCGTCGGGGTCGAAGCGTTCCACCAGTGCGTCGACCCTCGCAGTCAATTTTTCGTCTGAAAGTGGACCCCACTTTCGGGCCCGCGCCGCGAGCGCCGCGTCGATCAGCGCCCAGATTTGGTCGTCGGTGATCAGACGGGTACGAAATGTGATCGCCGAGACCACGCGAGAACTCAACTCACCTCGGGCGAACAACGCAGCCACCCGCGGCAACCGGTCGCGAAGGGTTCCAGCCATGAACATCTGGCCGGAGGCCTTGCGATGGCTGATATTCATCGCCGCAGCTACTTCGGCTGCCGCCGAATCCCACACATCGCAGACCCACCGAGCCCGCGGGTCGTCGTCCTCGTCCTCGGCAACCCGTCGTTTGACCAACTCCCCGATCGCCGCCGACCGCAACGCGGCCGCGGCAGCCTCGGCGCGGGTCGCCTCTTCGATCGTGGCGACCAACCCCGCGTCATCGACGGTGTCGAACATAAGTTCTAGTGTGGCACCGGGGTACGACAGGTCGCGCGAGCGGAGCGATCAGCCCTTACGTCGGCGCCGTAACCAGCCACGAACCCGGCCGCCAGACTCTGGCTCTGCCGATTCCGCCTCAGCCGCGTCCTTGACCTCAGCGGCGTCGGCGACCCCTTCGACCGCAGCCTCGTGCGCCTCGGCCGCACCCTCTTGGGCCTCCACGGCCTCTTCACCCTCGACGGCACCCACACCACCCACAGGCTCGGCGTCGTCGCCAGATTCTTCGGCCTCGTTGGTGACTGCTATTTCGTCATCGGCCTGCTCGTCGTCGGAAGGCTCGGCGTCGGCCTCTTCGCCCTCGTCGGCGACATCGTCTGCGTCATCAGGCTGCTCAGCCGCGGTCTCCTCAGCTTCAGCGGCGCCTTCAACCGCAGCCTCATGCGCCTCGGCCGCACCCTCCTGGGCCTCCACCGCCTCTTCACCCTCGACGGCACCCACACCACCCACAGGCCCGGCCTCGACGTCGGAAGGCTCAGACTCGTCCGCGCCGGCGTCTTCGTCATCGGCCTGCTCAGCGGCGACCTCAGCCGCGGTCTCCTCAGCCTCAACGGCACCGTCGACTACAGCCTCATGCGCCTCGGCGGCGCCCTCTTGGGCCTCCACGGCCTCTTCGCCCTCAACCGCGCCGACACCACCCGCAGGCTCGGCCTCGCTTTCAGCTTCCGCCTCGACGGCCTCTTCGGCCTCGGCTTCCTCACCAGCAGCGGCGAACTCTTCGGCCTCGGCGATCTCCTCGGCGGGCGCCTCCGTCACATCCTCAGCGAGAGCCTCGGCTTCAGCAGCGGCCTCCGGGACGTCGGACTCCGGCTCCTCGTCACCTTCGGCGGCGAACTCCTCTGCTTCGGCGACGCTGTCGGCGGGCACGCCGGCCACGTCGGCGCCGAGCGCTTCTGCTTCTCCCTCTTCGGCATCCTCGGCGTCGGCATCCTCAGCCGGCGCCTCGGTGACGTCCACGGAGAGCGCCTCGGCTTCCGACGCCGCCTCCGATTCCGCTGTTTCATCGGAATCCGCAGCGACCTTCGCCGCGGCGACAACGCCACCCAACGAGCCGGCCGCACTCAGATCCTTGACGAGGTCCTCAACCGACGCGCGCTCCTGAGGTTCGGCCTCCGCGACTTGTTTGCCCTTGAGCGAGGCCGGGTCCTCGCGGCCCTTGGGCGCGACCATCAGGTAAACCACTGCGCCGATGAACACGAATGTCGACGTGAACGAGTTGACCCGGATGTCGGCGATCAGGGTGGCCTGGTCGTCACGCATCAACTCGATCCAGAAGCGACCGAGGCAGTAACCCGCGACATACAGCGCGAACAGCCGGCCGTGGCCCAGTTTGAACCGGCGGTCGGCCCAGATCAGCACCGCGAAAACCAGGAGGTTCCACAACAATTCGTACAAGAACGTCGGGTGCACGACCGAATGCAGTTGGCCCGTCGACACACCGTTGGCCAGATCGGGACTCACCACGCCACTGGCGTTGGTGCGCTCGTAGATCTCCAGGCCCCACGGCATGGTCGTCGGGCGCCCGTACAACTCCTGGTTGAAATAGTTTCCCAACCGCCCGATGGCCTGCGCCAGCACGATTCCCGGCGCTATCGCATCGCCGAAGGCCGGCAGTGGTATGCCGGCACGCCGACACCCGATCCACGCCCCGACACCGCCCAGTGCGACCGCACCCCAGATTCCCAGGCCGCCGTCCCACACCCGCACCGCGCCGATGAATCCCGCGCCGCCGTCCCCGAAGTACTTGGGCCAGTCGGTGATGACGTGGTAGACCCGCCCACCGATCAGACCGAACGGGACCGCCCACAGCGCGATGTCGTAGATGACGCCGCGTTCGCCGCCCCTGGCCTCCCACCGGCGGTCGCCGACGACCAGGGCCGCCACGATGCCGACGATGATGAACAGCGCATACGCCCGGATCGGAAACCCGCCGACGTACCACACGCCCTGTGACGGGCTGGGGATGTAGGCGAGTACCGATGTCGTCACGCGGTGACCCTCTCCCGTACGCCCTCGGCCAGTTCCTCGGTCAGCGACCGCAACGCCGGAATGCCGTCCTGCAACGCCGAAACCAACGCCGATCCCACGATTACACCGTCCGCGTAAGAGCCGATCTGCGCTGCCTGTTCACGCGACCGTACGCCCAGTCCCACGCCGACGGGGATGTCCGAGATCGCCTTGACGCGACGGACCAGTTCCGGCGCTGCGTCCGACACCGCGTCACGTGCTCCGGTGACACCCATCGTCGATGCGGCATAGACGAATCCGCGGGACGCCTCGACCGTCTTGGCGAGCCGCTCCGGCGTCGATGAGGGCGCCACCAGAAAAATCCGGTCCAGATCGTGCTGCTCGGAGGCCGCCATCCACTCCGCGGCCTCGTCAGGGATCAGGTCCGGGGTGATGATCCCGAGCCCACCGGCAGCCGCCAGATCGCGGGCGAATGCATCAACTCCATACCGCAACACCAGGTTCCAGTAGGTCATCACGACGGCGCGGCCGCCGGCCCTGCTGAGCGCCTCGACCGCCGCCAGCGAATCACGCACCCGCACACCGCCGCGCAGCGCCGACTCGGTGGCCGCCGCGATTGTCGGGCCGTCCATGCCCGGGTCCGAGTAAGGAATGCCGACCTCGATCACGTCGCCACCGGATTCGACGGCCGCGGTCATCGCCGAGACCGACGTCGGCACATCGGGGAACCCGGTCGGCAGATAGCAGATCAGCGCCGAGCGGCCCTCGGCCCGACACGCGTCGAACAGCGCCCCGAGGCGACTCATGACGCACCGTCCAACAGCCCGAACCACTTGGCCGCGGTCTCGACGTCCTTGTCACCGCGCCCGGACAGGTTCACCAGGATGATCGAACCGCTTTCGAGCTCGCGCCCGAGCGCCAGCGCGCCTGCGACCGCGTGCGCCGACTCGATGGCGGGGATGATGCCCTCGGTGCGGCACAACAGCGCGAACGCGTCCATGGCCTCGGCGTCGGTGATCGGCCGGTACTGCGCACGGCCCGTGTCCTTGAGGTGGGCATGTTCGGGGCCCACGCCGGGATAGTCCAATCCCGCTGACACCGAATGCGATTCGATGGTCTGGCCTTCCTCGTCCTGGAGCAGGTACGAGAACGAACCCTGGAACGCCCCCGGTGATCCGCCGGTGAAAGTCGCGGCGTGACGACCGGTTTCGACGCCGTCGCCGGCCGCCTCGTATCCGATCAACCGGACGTTCGGGTCGTCGATGAACGCGTGGAAGATGCCGATGGCATTGGAACCGCCGCCCACACAGGCCGTCACCGCATCGGGCAGCCTGCCTGCCTGCGCCTGGATCTGTGCCCGCGCTTCCAGGCCGATGACCCGTTGGAAGTCGCGCACCATGGTGGGAAACGGGTGCGGTCCCGCCGCGGTGCCGAAACAGTAATAGGTGTTGTCCGCGTTGGTGACCCAATCGCGAAACGCCTCGTTGATCGCGTCCTTGAGCGTCTTGGAACCGGCCTCGACCGACACCACCTCGGCGCCGAGCAGGCGCATCCGCGCGACGTTGAGCGCCTGGCGCGCGGTGTCGACCGCACCCATGTAGATCACACACTCCAGACCCAGCAGAGCGCAGGCCGTCGCCGTGGCGACACCGTGCTGACCCGCTCCGGTCTCGGCGATCACCCGGGACTTCCCCATCTGACGTGCGAGCAACGCCTGGCCCAGCACGTTGTTGATCTTGTGAGATCCGGTGTGGTTGAGGTCTTCTCGCTTCAGGAAGATCCGCGCGCCGCCGGCGTGTTCGGACAGCCGTTCGGCTTCGTAGAGCGGCGACGGGCGGCCGCTGTAGTGGCGTTGCAGCCGGTCGAGCTCGTCGAGAAACGTCTGGTCGCCGCGGGCCTTCTCGTAGGCGGAGGTGACCTCCTCGATCACCGCCATCAACGCCTCGGCGACGAATCGTCCTCCGTAGACGCCGAAGTGGCCGTGTTCGTCAGGGTCGTGGGCGGTCGGTTCTGCCACGGCCGCGCTCGAACGTGGCAACTCCGGCCCGGTGAGGTCGGCCACTTCTCAGCGCGCGGGTTTGGGGCACGACGGATGGGTGCCCGCGGTGACCAGGTCGGCGACGGCGCCACGGGGATCACCACTGGTGACCAGTCCCTCACCGACGAGCACCGCGTCTGCGCCGGCACCGGCATAGGCGAGCAGATCCGCCGGGCCACGCACACCGGATTCCGCGATCCGGATGACGTTCGACGGTAACCCGGGAGCGATGCGGGCGAAGCAATCCCGATCGACGTTGAGTGTCTTGAGATCCCTGGCGTTGACACCGATCACCGACGCGCCGGCCTGCAGCGCGCGATCGGCCTCCTCCTCGGTGTGCACCTCGACCAGTGCGGTCATGCCCAGCGACTCGGTGCGCTCCAACAGGGACTCCAGCACCGGTTGTTCCAGCGCGGCCACGATCAACAGCAACATGTCGGCGCCGTGGGCGCGCGATTCGTGGATCTGGTACGGCCGGATGATGAAATCCTTGCGCAGTACCGGAACTGACACCACCGAACGGACGGCGTCGAGGTCCTCGAGCGAACCGTTGAACCGGCGCTGTTCGGTGAGCACGCTGATGATCCGCGCGCCGCCGTCCTGGTAGGAGCGGGCGAGTTCTGCCGGGTCGGCGATGGCGGCCAATTCACCGCGCGACGGGCTGGCGCGCTTGACCTCGGCGATCACCGCGATACCCGGTTCGCGCAGCGCGGCCATCACGTTCAGCGGCGGTGGCGCGTCCTTGGCCATTTCCTTGATGTCGGTGAGCGGAATGGCGGCTTCACGAGCGGCTACGTCGGCACGGACTCCTTCGATGATGGAGTCGAGCACGGTCGCCGAACTCATGTGTCTCGCTTCCTCTCCAAACCCGCCCGATGATCTTCATCGAAGGGTAGCCGCCACCACAGCACCGTCGATCACCGGCCCTTGTTGTCCGGTTCGCTGCGGTCCCGGGTCGGATCGGTGCCTTCGTCGAGCGCGTCCCAGAGCATTCGCTCTGACATCGTCGCGTCGGATTCCTCGGTCGTCACAGCTGGGCGACGGGTGTAGCGCAGCGCGGTCGAGCGCCCCGTGACCGCGGAGCGGATCAGCAGCACGGCCGCGACGAGGGTGACCGCCGCGGCGGCCAGGGTGATGCCCGCGCCCACGTAGTGCCGCTGCGAGCCGACCAGGTCGGCGACCGGCGCCTCGGCCAGATGGGACGCGCGTACCGCGACATCGCGCGTCACCCACAGGCTGATCGCCAGGTAGCCCATTCCTCCGCTGGCCACGGCCACCAACAGCGCCAACGCCCGAAGCGGCCAGCCACGAACGGCCAGCACCGCCACAGCCGCGGCAACCAGCAGCACCGCCAGCGGTATCAGCGCGGTCGACCACGTCGCACCGGAGAGCGCCACGGTCTTCGGTTGGCCCAACCCGTCGAAGGAGGTCACCGCCACCCAGGTCATGCGCGACGCGACCCACACCGCCGCCGCGGCGAGCACCAGAAGCCCCTGCGCGGCCCGGATCACGGCTCACCCAGCGTTTCCGCGGCGGCGATCGCGCTGAGCACCGCGCGTGCCTTGTTCGCCGCCTCGGTGTACTCGTAGGGCCCGTTGGAGTCGGCCACCACGCCGCCACCGGCCTGCACGTACGCGGTGCCGTCGCGCATCAGGGCGGTGCGGATGGCGATCGCGAAATCGGCGTTGCCCGCGAAGTCCAGGTAGCCCAGCACGCCGCCGTACAACCCGCGGCGGGTCTTCTCGACCTCTTCGATCAACTCCATCGCGCGGACCTTCGGCGCCCCTGACAACGTGCCGGCCGGGAAACAGGCCGTCACCGCGTCCAGCGCGGTCTTGTCGTCGGCGAGCAGTCCGGTCACCGTCGACACCAGGTGCATGACGTGGCTGTAGCGCTCGATGTGGCTGTAGTCCTCGACGCGCACGGTGCCCGGTTGGCAGACCCGGCCCAGGTCGTTGCGGCCGAGATCGACCAGCATCAGGTGCTCGGCGAGTTCCTTCTCGTCGGCGAGCAGGTCCTTCTCCAGCAGCAGGTCCTCTTCCTCGGTCGCGCCGCGCCAGCGGGTCCCGGCGATCGGGTGCGTGGTCGCCCGGCCGTCCTTGACCGTCACCAGCGCCTCGGGGCTGGAGCCCACGACCGAGAAATCCAGCCCACCTGCGGCGTCGGGCACGTTGAGCAGGTACATGTACGGGCTGGGGTTGGAGACCCGCAGCATTCGGTACACGTCGATCGGATCGGCGTCGGTGTCCATCTCGAAGCGCTGCGACGGCACCACCTGGAAGGCCTCGCCCGCCTCGATGTCGCCGACGAGTTTGTCGACGATCGCCGTGTACTCCTCGACGGTGCGCTGCGAGCGGTGCAGCGGTTCGGGCCTGCAAAACGTCGCCACCGTCGACGGCAGGTGCTCGGACAGGGCGGCGGTCATCACGTCGAGGCGCTTGACGGCGTCGTCGTAGGCCCAGTCGACCCGTTCGTCGGTGCCGTTCCAGTTCACCGCGTTGGCGATCAGCGTGATCGTGCCCTCGTGGTGGTCGACGGCGGCGATGTCGGTGGCGAGCAGCAGCAACATGTCGGGCAGTCCGAGATCGTCCACCGTCAGCGACGGCAGCCTCTCCAGGCGCCGGACCATGTCGTAGGCGAAGAAGCCGACCAGACCGCTGGACAGCGGCGGCAACCCGGCCAGCGGCTCGGTTCGCAACAGGTCCAGCGTCGTGCGCAGCGCGTCCAGCGGGTCGCCGCCCTGCGGGGCGTCGGTGGGCGTGGCGCCAAGCCACACCGCTTCACCGTCGCGGACCGTCAGCGCCGAGGGCGCCCCCGCGCCGATGAACGACCACCGCGACCAGGATCGGCCGTTCTCGGCGGACTCCAGCAGGAACGTCCCGGGCCGGTTGGCGGCCAGTTTGCGATACGCCGACAGCGGGGTCTCACTGTCGGCGAGCACCTTGCGGGTCACAGGTACCACGCGGTGCCCGGCGGCCAACGCGCGGAAGTCCTCGCGTGAGGTGGTGGTCGCGAGTGTGGTCGCGGAGGCTTTGGCCGGCACGTCTCGATTCTCCCAGACGGCCGCGCACCACCGCGTAGCGTGGCAGCCATGAAACGCGGCGACCAGGTTCCCGAGTTCGAACTGCCGGACCAGACGGGCACGATGCGGCGCCTCGGCGACTTGCTCGCCGACGGGCCGATCGTGCTGTTCTTCTACCCTGCCGCGATGACACCGGGCTGCACGAAGGAGGCCTGCCACTTCCGCGATCTGGCAGCCGAATTCGCCGCGGTCGGCGCGTGCCGCGTCGGCATCAGCACGGATCCGGTCGAAAAGCAGGCTCAGTTCGCCGACAAGCAGAGTTTCGACTATCCGCTGCTGTCCGACGCCGACGGCAGGGTGGCCGAACAGTTCGGGGTCAAGCGGGGGCTGCTCGGCAAGTTCATGCCGGTGAAGAGGACGACATTCGTCATCGACACAGACCGCACCGTGCTGGACGTCATCGCCAGTGAGATCAACATGGACACCCACGCCGACAAGGCCCTCGACGCACTGCGCGGGAGGCAGTCGGCTTGACAGACGTTCGGACGAGAAACAACGTCAGGATCGTCGGGGCCGACAACGGCCCGACGGTCATGCTCTCCCACGGATTCGGGTGCGATCAAAATCTGTGGCGTCGGGTGTGCCCGCAGCTGTCGCCGACGTTTCGGGTGGTGCTGTTCGACCACGTCGGGTCGGGTGGCGCCGACCCGACCGCGTGGGACGCGCAGCGGTATTCGTCACTGCAGGCCTACGCCGACGACGTGCTCGACATCGTCGATGAACTCGACCTGCGCGATGTGACGTTCGTCGGGCACTCCGTGGCCGCGATGATCGGCGTGCTGGCGGTGACGACCGACCCCGCTAGGTTCGCCAAGCTGGTGTTGCTGACGCCGTCGCCGTGCTACATCGACGACGACGGCTACCGTGGCGGGTTCTCCCGCGCCGACATCGACGACCTGCTGGAGTCCCTGGAGAGCAACTACCTGGGCTGGTCGCGTTCGATGGCGCCGGTGATCATGGGCGCCCCCGAACAGCCCGAACTCTCCGACGAACTCACCGACAGCTTCTGCCGCACCGACCCGGAGTGCGCGGCCGCGTTCGCGCGCGCGACCTTCCTGTCCGACAACCGTGCCGACCTGCCGCGCGTGTCGGTCCCGACGCTGGTGATCGAGGCCAGCCAGGACGCCATCGCCCCGCGCGAGGTGGGCGCCTACGTCCACCGTCACATCGACGGCAGCGAATTGGTGACGCTGGACACCGTCGGACACTGCCCGCACCTGAGCGCACCGCAGGCCACCGCCACCGCGATCGCGACCTTCGCCGCGTCCAAGTGAGCGTCGAAGACCTCTTCGAGAACGCCCCGTGCGGATATCTCGCCGCGGCGGTGGACCGACGCATCATCACGGTGAATCGGACGCTGGCCGACTGGCTGGGTTACCGAGCAGACGCGCTGACCGGCCGACTGTTCACCGACCTGATGTCGGTCGGCGGACGCATCCACTATGAAACCCACTTCGGTCCCCTGCTGCAACTGCACGGCGAGTTATCCGGGGTGGCAGTCGATTTGAAGACCGCCGATGGCTCTCGGCTGCCCGCCTTCGTCACCGCCAACGTGGGGACCGATGACGACGGCCGGCCCACCCTGATCCGGATGATCTTTCAGGACGCCAGCGATCGGCGCTCCTACGAGCGCGAATTGCTCGAGGCGCGACGGGAAGCCGAGCGTGAACACACCCGGGTGCAGGTGCTGGCGCGGACATTGCAGCGCTCACTGCTGCCACCGTCGCTGTCGCCTCCCCCTGGGCTGGTGGCGCACGCCTACTTCCATCCCGCTTCGGCCGACGAGGTGGGTGGCGACTTCTACGATCTTTTCCCGCTGTCGCCGCGCCGGTCGGGTTTTTTCATCGGCGACGTGTGCGGCAAGGGCGCCAACGCCGCGGCGCTGACCTCGTTGACGCGCTACACGCTGCGTGCCGCCTCGGTCATCGACGACGACCCGGTCGCCGTGCTGGCCAACCTGGACGCGGTCTTCCACCAGGAGGTGCACAGTGCCGCGATGCGGTTCTGCACGGTCATCTTCGGCATCCTCACCAGCAGCCAGCACGGGTTCGACGTACAACTGGCCAGCGGCGGACATCAGCCGCCGCTGCTGCTGACCGGTGACGGGACCGCGCGTTATGTCGACACGGTGGGCGGTCAAGCGGTCGGCCTCACCTCGCAACCGCGGTTCGTGTCGACCACGCTCTCGCTGATGCCCGGCGACACGCTGGTCTTCTACACCGACGGTCTGACCGAGGCCCGCACCGGCGTCGGCACCGAACGCTACGGCGACGACGCCCTGGTGGAGTTCGCGGCGGCACACGCGTCGAGCGGGCCCGCAGCGATCGTCGGCGCCATCCGCGGACTGCTCGACAGCCTGGGATCCGGCGTCGAGGACGACGTCGCAGTGTTGGCGTTGGGCGTACCCGCCGGTTCCTGAGCGGTGCCGCTAGCTCTCGGGCGCCAACAGAACATCGGCGTCAAAGCAGGAGTGCTCACCGGTGTGGCAGGCCGCGCCGACCTGGTCGACCTCCAGCAGTACGGTGTCGCCGTCGCAGTCCAGCCGCACCGAATGCACATGCTGGGTGTGACCCGACGTCGCGCCCTTGATCCACTGCTCACCCCGCGAGCGTGAATAGTAGGTCGCCTCACGGGTTTCCAGCGTTCTGGCCAACGCGTCGTCGTCCATCCACGCCACCATCAGCACCTGACCGGTGCCGCGCTCCTGCACCACCGCGGTGAACAACCCGTTGGCGTCGCGTTTGAGCCGCGAGGCGATGGCTGGATCCAAAGTCACCGCACCACAATCCCCTCCGCCGCCATCGCCGCCTTGACTTCGGCGATGGTCAGCTCCCGGAAGTGAAAGACGCTGGCGGCCAGCACGGCGTCGGCGCCTGCGGCCACCGCGGGCGCGAAATGCTCGACCGCCCCCGCGCCGCCGCTGGCGATCACCGGCACGTTCACCGCGCCGCGGACCGCCGCGATCATCGGCAGGTCGAAACCGGCCTTGGTGCCGTCGCAGTCCATCGAGTTCAGCAGGATCTCGCCGACGCCGAGTTCTGCTCCGCGCACGGCCCATTCGACGGCGTCGATACCGGTCCCCCGGCGTCCGCCGTGGGTGGTGACCTCCCAACCCGACGGTGTCGGTTCCTGACCCGCGGGGACGGTGCGGGCGTCGACCGACAACACGATGCACTGCGACCCGAACTGGCGCGACAACTCCGAGAGCAGTTCCGGACGTGCGATAGCCGCGGTGTTCACCGAGACCTTGTCGGCACCGGCCCGCAGCAGGGCGTCCACGTCGGCCACCGACCGCACACCGCCGCCGACGGTCAACGGGATGAAGACCTGTTCGGCGGTCCGCTTGACGACCTCGAGCATGGTGGCCCGGCCTGACGACGACGCGGTCACGTCGAGGAACGTGAGTTCGTCGGCGCCCTCGGCGTCGTAGACCGCGGCGAGTTCGACGGGATCGCCTGCGTCGCGGAGGTTCTCGAAATTGACCCCCTTGACCACTCGGCCGTCGTCGACGTCCAGGCACGGGATGACCCGGACCGCGAGATCCTTCGGGTTCAACTCAGAAATCCTCCGGGGAGCCGACGGAATGCAGAAGGTCCAGAAGTTCGGCGTGCGTGCCGGGGTCGCCCACCAACACCGACGGCGACTGCACCGTCCAGTCGGCGCCGGTGAGGTCGGTGACGGCACCACCTGCCGCGCGCACCAACGCCAGCCCGGCCGCGTGATCCCACACGTGGCCGCTGAAACTGATGGCGCCGCCCAGGATCCCGGCCGCGGTGTACGCGAGGTCGATGCCGGTCGCGCCGTGCATGCGCATCCGCGAGCACTTTCGGCTCAGGTTCTCGACGACCGCCAGCCGGTAACGGCCGGGCACCCGGCCACGCGAGTCGACGTTGAATGTGCCGACGCCGACGATGGAGTCGGCCAGCCGTCCGGACTGCAGCGGGGGCTGTTCGACACCGTTGTGGCGCAACGGTTCACCGACCACACCGGTGTAGCGGTCCCCGGTGAACGGCACCCAGGTCAGGCCCGCGACGGGTTCGCCGTCGCGCAGCAGGCCGAGCAGGATGGCCGCCATCGGTGAGCCGGCCGCGTAGTTGAACGTGCCGTCGATCGGGTCGAGCACCCACACCAGCGGCGACTCGAGGTCCGCGCCGCCGTATTCCTCGCCGTGCACCCCGATGCCGGTGCGGTTCGTCAGCGCCTCGGTCACCTGCCGTTCGATGGCCAGGTCCACCTCGGTGGCGAAGTCGTTGCCCTTCTTCTGCACCGCGGACTCGGCCCGGTGCCCTTCGATGAACGGCTTGACCGCCTCGTCCAGAATCGCGGCGGCCTCGGCGACCAGCGCATCGAGGTCCGTACCGTCCAGCGCCATCGCCGCCCTACTGCCTGACCGCGGACAGCGCTTCGGGCAGCGTGAAACGCCCGGCGTACAACGCCTTTCCCACGATCGCCCCCTCCACGCCGCGATCGGTCAGCGTGGCGATGGCCCGCAGGTCGTCGAGGCTGGACACGCCACCCGAGGCGATCACCGGCGCGTCGGTGCGCTCCGTGACATCGGTCAGCAATTCGAGATTCGGCCCGTTGAGGGTGCCGTCCTTGGTGACGTCGGTGACCACGAAACGGGAACAACCTTCGCGGTCAAGGCGTTCGAGCACCTCCCACAGGTCCCCGCCGTCGGTCTCCCACCCGCGGCCCCGCAGCCGGTGGTCGCCGTCGACGATCTTGACGTCCAACCCGACGGCCACCCGGTCGCCGTGTTCGGCGACGACCTTGGCGCACCACTGCGGGTTTTCCAGCGCCGCGGTGCCCAGATTCACCCGCGCGCAACCGGTGGCCAGCGCGGCGCTCAGCGACTCGTCGTCGCGGATCCCGCCGGACAGTTCCACGGCGACGTCGAGTTTGCCGACCACCTCGGCGAGCAGTTCCCGGTTGCTGCCCCGGCCGAACGCGGCGTCGAGGTCCACCAGGTGGATCCACTCGGCGCCGTCGCGCTGCCAGGTCATCGCGGCGTCAAGCGCCGAACCGTACTCGGTCTCGCTGCCGGCCTGGCCCTGGACCAGGCGCACCGCCCGGCCCTGCACCACGTCGACAGCGGGCAGAAGAATGAGAGACACGCTGCTCAACCTAGATCTCCCCGACCCAATTGCCCAAAAGCGCGGCGCCCGCGTCGCCGCTCTTCTCCGGATGGAACTGCGTGGCGGCCAGCGCACCGTCCTCGACCGCGGCCAGGAACGGCACGTGGTGGGTGGCCCAGGTCAGCGACGCCTCGGGGCTGCCCTCCCACTGCTGGGCGGCATAGGAGTGCACGAAGTAGAACCGCGTCGCGGGGTCCACACCGGCGAACAGGCGGGTGCCGGTCGGCGGGTCGACGACGTTCCACCCCATGTGCGGTATCACCGGCGCGTCCAACCGGATCACCGACCCCGGCCACTGACCGCAGCCGTCGGTCTCCACACCGAACTCCACGCCGCGGCTGAACAGGATCTGCATGCCGACGCAGACGCCGAGGACGGGACGACCCGCCGCCACCCGGTCGGCGATGATCGCGTCGCCGCCGACCTTGCGCAGCCCGGCCATGCAGGCCTCGAACGCGCCCACCCCGGGCACCACCAGACCGTCGGCGTTGCGGGCGGCGTCGGGGTCGGAGGTCACCTCCACGTCCGCGCCGACTCGTTGCAGTGCGCGCTGTGCCGATCGCAGATTGCCCGAGCCGTAGTCGAGGATGACGACTCGACGTGTCACAGCGAGCCTTTCGTGGACGGCACGCCGGTGACGCGCGGGTCGTACTCGACGGCCTGGCGCAGCGCACGGGCCACGGCCTTGTACTGCGCCTCGGTGATGTGATGCGGATCGCGTCCGTACAGGGTGCGCACGTGCAGCGCGATGCGCGCGTTCATCGCGATGGTCTCGAACACGTGCCGGTTGATCACCGTGTGGTAGGGCACCTCGCTGCCGGCGATGGTGGTGTGCAGCATGTGCTCGGGTTCTCCGGTGTGCACGCAGTAGGCCCGCCCCGACACGTCGACGGCGGCATGGGCGAGGGTCTCGTCCATCGGGATCCACGCGTCACCGAAGCGGCGGATGCCCTTCTTGTCGCCCAGCGCCTGCCCCAGCGCCTGACCGAACACGATCGCGGTGTCCTCGATGGTGTGGTGGCCTTCGATGTCGACGTCGCCCTTGGCGCGCACCGTCAGGTCGAAGCTGGCGTGGGTGCCCAGCGAGGTGAGCATGTGGTCGTAGAACGGCACACCAGTTTCGACGCTGACGACTCCGCTGCCGTCGAGGTCGAGTTCGACGGCGATGTCGGACTCCTTTGTGGTGCGCTCGATCCGGGCCCTGCGGGGCGTAATTGCTGTGCTCATATCGTCGATCCGCTCCTCACGTGCGCGGCAGATTGAAGTTCGGTGGCGGCCAGGCGCTCGCTGGCCGCCAGCAGCGCGTCGTTCTCCTCGGCCAGTCCGGTGGTGGCCCGTAGATATCCGGGGATGCCGACGTCCCGGATCAGGATGCCGTCGTCGAGGTAGCGCTGCCAGGTGGCCGGCGCGTCGGCGAACTCACCGAACAGCACGAAGTTGGCGTCGCTGGGAATGACTCGAAAGCCCATGCCCGCCAACGCTTCGGTGACCCGCTCGCGCTCGGAGATCAGCGTCGCGACGCTTCCCAGCGTGTCGTCGGCGTGGCGCAGCGCCGCCCTGGCGGCGGCCTGTGTCAGCGAGGACAGGTGATAGGGCAGCCGCACCAGCAGCATCGCGTCGATCACCGCCGGCGCGGCGATCAGGTAGCCGAGCCGGCCGCCCGCGAACGCGAACGCCTTGCTCATGGTCCGGGTGACGACGAGCTTGGTCGGATGCTCCGCGATGAGGTGCACCGCGCTGGGCTGAGAGGAGAATTCGCCGTAGGCCTCGTCGACGATCAACACCCCGGTCTGCATCGCGTCGAGCAGCAGGCGCAGCTCGTCGAGCGAAACGCTCTGGCCCGACGGGTTGTTGGGACTGGCCAGGAACACCACGTCCGGGCGGTGTTCGCCGATGGCCCGCACCGCCACTTCGACGTCCAGGCTGAAATCGTCGGCCCGGTTGGCCACCAGCCACGTCGTCTGGGTGCCGTCGGCGATGATGGGGTGCATCGAGTACGACGGCACGAAACCGATCGCGCTGCGCCCCGGCCCGCCGAACGCCTGCAGCAGTTGCTGCAGGATCTCGTTGGAGCCGTTGGCGGCCCAGAGGTTGTCCACGTCGAGGCCGGCACCCGTCTGCGCGCTGAGGTAGGTCGCCAAGTCGGTGCGCAGCGCCACCGCGTCGCGGTCGGGGTAGCGGTGCAGTTCGCCCGCCACCGCGAGCACCGAGGCAGCCACGTCGTCGACTAGTGCCTTCGTCGGCGGGTGCGGGTTCTCGTTGGTGTTGAGCCGCACCGGAACCTGCAACTGCGGCGCGCCGTAGGGGGATTTGCCCCGCAGGTCGTCGCGCAGCGGCAGGTCGGCCAGCGAGATGTTCTTGCCGATGCTCACCGCTCGAACCTCCGCCGAACCGCCTCACCGTGCGAGGGCAGGTTCTCGGCCTCGGCGAGGGTGATCACATGACCGGACACGTCTTTGAGCGCAGATTCGTCGTAGTCGACGACGTGGATGCCGCGCAGGAAGGTCTGCACCGACAGCCCGCTGGAGTGCCGCGCGCATCCGGCGGTGGGCAGCACGTGATTGGAGCCGGCGCAGTAGTCGCCAAGGCTCACCGGCGAGTACGGGCCGACGAATATCGCTCCCGCCGAACGGATTCGGTCAGCGACACCACGGGCGTCGGCGGTCTGGATCTCGAGGTGCTCGGCGGCGTAGGCGTTCACCGTGCGGACGCCCGCGTCGATGTCGTCGACGAGCACGATCGCCGACTGCGGGCCGGTCAGCGCCGCGGTCACCCGTTGCCGGTGCACGGTGGTCTGCAGTTGCCCGGCGAGCTCGCGGTCGACGGCGTCGGCCAGCGTCGTGCTGTCGGTGACCAGCACGCTGGCCGCCATCTCGTCGTGCTCGGCCTGGCTGATCAGGTCGGCGGCGACGTGCGCGGGGTCGGCGGTGTGGTCGGCGAGGATCGCGATCTCGGTGGGGCCGGCCTCGGCGTCGATACCGACCTGGGAACGGCAGATCCGCTTGGCAGCGGTGACGTAGATGTTGCCGGGGCCGGTGATCATGTCGACCGGAACCAGTTCAGTGCTGTCGGTGTCGGTTCCGCCGTAGGCCAGCAGCGCGATCGACTGTGCGCCGCCGACCGCCCACACCTCGTCGACGTCGAGCAGTCGCGCGGCCGCCAGGATCGTGGGATGCGGGAGGCCGTCGAATGCGGCCTGCGGCGGGCTGGCGATCGCCAGGGACGCCACGCCGGCGATCTGGGCGGGCACCACGTTCATCACCACACTGGACGGGTACACGGCGTTGCCGCCGGGCACATACAGCCCCACCCGCTGCACGGGCACCCACCGCTCGGTGACGGTCGCGCCCGGGGCGAGTTCGGTGACCGTGTCGGTGCGGCGTTGGTCGGCGTGCACCGCGCGAGCGCGGGCGATCGCGACCTCCAGGGCCGCCCGCACGTCGGCGCCGAGGTCGGCCAGCGCCGCGTCGAGCGCTGCGGCCGGCACCCGGACCGCGGCGGGGCGCACCCCGTCGAAGGATTCGCCGTAGTCGAGCGCGGCCTCGGCCCCATGCGCCGCCACGGCCTCGACGATCGGCCGGACATCGGGCAGCACCGCGTCGACGTCCACCCCGCCGCGCGGCAGCGCGGTGCGCAATTGTGCGGCGGACAGCGTGGTGCCGCGCAGATCGATACGCGCCATCGGGGGATTCACACAACCATTCTCCCAGAGCGGTACAAATCGATATCGCCGCACGTCAGCACGTTTCCGCGGGTAATGCGATAGGTTGCGGTCATGCGCGCGAAAGATCACCCCAACAATGCCCCCGGCATCCCGATGATTTTTCCGCCCTGGATCGAGAACCTGCAGGTCAAGTACTTCAACCGGATGGTCAAGCCGTTCGCGCCGTATCTGCCGGGAGTCGCGACCATCCACCATCTCGGCCGCAAGTCCTCGAAACCCTACGAGACGATCGTGACCGCCTATCGGAAGGGCAACACCGTGGCGGTCGCGCTCGGCCACGGCAAGACCGACTGGGTGAAGAACGTGCTGGCCGCGGGCGAGGCGGAGTTGCAGTACCGACGCCGCTCGGTACACCTGACCAATCCGCGCATCGTGCCCGCGGGCACCGGCGGCGAGGACCTGCCGGCCATGGCCCGGGCGCAGGCCAAGAAGGTCGCGATTTTCCTCGCCGACGTGTCCTGACTTCAGCGACCTACTTGCACAGCTCGGTGATCGCGCTGTTCGTCTCGTCGGCCTGTTTCAACCGGGCGGCCTGCTCGGGCTCCTCGTTCGGCGCGCCCGCGGTGGCGTGGGCGCCGATGTCCATTAGATCGTTGGCGAACTGCTCGACTTTGTTGGCGAGATCTTCGGGCGTCGCGGGGTCCAGCCGCGCGAGCAGGTACTGACCGCCGTCGTAGAGCGACACCCTGGCGTTGGCCGCCACCGCCTGGGCGCCCGTGACGTCTTCGGGCCCACCCGCCGGCGCCAGGTTCGTGTTGAGGGACACGCCGCGCCGTACGACGTCCATCGCCTTGCAGATCTGGACTTTCGCCTCTGCCCGCTGGATGGCGTCGTAGCCGTCCTCCTTGGCGAAGTCGACGCGATACAGCGTCCATCCGGCCAGCGCCACCGCGGCGATCGACAAGATCAGGGTGACGATGCCCAGCGCGTTGACGCGACGCGGTTCGTCATCGCTATATCCCACTGTGGCCCTCGATCAGTTTGCTCAGCGAAGAATCAGGCATGGGCAGATGGTAGCGCTAAACATCGAGGCCGATGTCCAACACCCGAACGGAGTGGGTCAGGGCGCCGACGGCCAGATAGTCGACACCGGTGGCGGCGTAGGCCGCGGCACTGTCCAGCGACAGCCCGCCCGAGGACTCCAGCCTGGTCGCCGGCGACCGTGAGTCGCGGCGCTGCACCGCGACCTGGGTCTGCCACACCGGGAAGTTGTCCAGCAGCACCAGCGCCTCATCGCCCAGGTCCTCGGCAAGCACCTCGTCGAGTTGCTCGAGCGAGTCGACCTCGACCTCGCACGGCAGTCCCGGCGCGGCCGCGCGGACCGCCCGCAGCGCCGCCACCACGGATCCGGCCGCGGCGACATGGTTGTCCTTGATCAGCGCGGCGTCGCCGAGCCCCATCCGGTGGTTCACCCCGCCGCCCACCCGCACGGCGTACTTCTGCAGCGCCCGCAGTCCGGGCAACGTCTTACGGGTGTCCCGGATCTGGGTCTTCGTCCCCTTGACCGCGCTCACCCAGCGCGCGGTCGTGGTGGCGATGCCCGACAGATGACACACCAGGTTCAACATCGTGCGTTCGGCTGTCAGCAGCCCCCTGGTGGGGGCGTCGACGGTGAGCACCACGCCGCCGCCGTCGAGTCGCGCGCCGTCCTCGACGCGACGGGTGACCACATAATCGTCGGCGCCGATCACCTCGTCGAGCACCAGGATCGCGAGGTCGGTTCCCGCGATCACGCCCGGTTCGCGCGCCACCAACGACGCCGTCATCCGCGCGTCGGCGGGCACGGTCGCCTCCGTGGTGACGTCGGGTCCGTACCGCAGGTCCTCCTCGAGCGCACGGGTGATCACCCCGCGGGCCTCGGTCAGTTCGTCGGCGGTGAGTTCCATCAGCACGCGGCCGGCACCAGGGTGGGAACGTAACGGTGGTGGCAGCCAAGAGATTCCGTGCGGGCCCTCGCCGCGGCCACCACGGCACCGGCGACCGTCGTCAACGCAACGTCCTCGAGGTCGGCCCGCGACAGCTGCGGTCGCGGCGTCGCCGCGTCCAGGATCTGAGCCAGCGCGCGCAGTCCGTCGTCGTCGCGGACCACCGAGGCGTACCGCGTCATCGCGCGTTGCAGTTCCGCGCGCGGTAGGGCATGGCGGGTAACCGGTTCGGGGAGCTGGGCTTTCGACGGCCCGGCCTCGGATGCGTGCGCCGCGGCGGCCTTCCCGGCGCGGCCCCCCACCACGAGACCCTCCAGCAGGCTGTTGGACGCCAGCCGGTTCGCACCGTGCATACCCGTGCGAGCGACCTCACCCGCCGCGAACAGGCCCGCCAGGTCAGTGCGCCCGTGCACGTCGGCGACCACGCCCCCACAGCTGTAGTGCGCACCGGGCACCACCGGAATCCACTCCTGTGTCGGGTCGATTCCGGCCGACCGACACGCCGCGGTGACCGTCGGAAACCGCTCGGCGAAGCCCTGGATGTGGCGGGCGTCGAGGTAGACGCAGGGGTCGCCGGTGGCGACCAACCGGGCCGCGATCGCCGAGGCGACGACGTCTCGCGGCGCCAGGTCCCCCATCGGATGCACGCCGGCGGTGACGGACTCGCCGCGGGCGTCCACCAGCACCGCGCCCTCGCCGCGCACCGCCTCGGTGATCAGCGGGCGCCTGCCGGCGGTGTGCCCGTCGAACAGCATGGTCGGGTGGAACTGGATGAACTCGAGGTCGGCCACCGGTAGCCCGGCCCACATCGCCAGCGCGACACCGTCACCCGTGGAACCCTCCGGGTTGGTGGTCGCCGAGTACAGATGGCCGAGGCCACCGCTGGCCAGCACCACAGACGGCGCGTGCAGCACGCCGAGGCCGTCCTCGTTGAGCACCACCACCCCGGTGACGGCGCCGTGGTCGTGAAGGATTTCCAGCGCGATGTGATTGCGCCGGATGTCCAGGCCGGCGGCCGCGGCGTCCAGCGTGCGCTGCACTTCGGCTCCGGTGGCGTCACCGCCAGCGTGAATGATCCGCCGTCGCGAGTGACCACCCTCGCGGGTCAGCGACCATCGCCCCGGCTCGGACTCGTCGAAACAGGCTCCGTCGTCGACCAGTTCGGCCACCGCGCGGTAGCCGTCGGCCACGATCGAACGGACCGCGTCCGGATCACACAGCCCGGCGCCCGCCGCCAGGGTGTCGGCGACGTGCGCGTCGACCGAATCCCCGTCCTCCCGCAGAATCTCGGGCAGCACGACGGCGATACCGCCCTGCGCATAGAACGTCGCGGTTTCGGCAGCCTTGCTCAGCACCACGACCTTGCGGCCGCGCCGGTGTGCGGCCAGTGCGGCGACCAGACCCGCGACTCCGGTGCCGACCACCACGACGTCGGCCCGCTGTCGCCAGTAGCCACGACCGCCGCAGGCCGCCGGTGCGCTCATTCGCCGCCGCCGGGCGTGCCGATCTCGATCATGCGTTGCACGCTGACGCGCGCTTTTCGCGCGGTCTCGGGATCGACGTCGACCTCGTCGCGGCCCTCGACCAGGCAGCGCAGCAGGGCCGCCGGGGTGATCATCTTCATGAACCGGCACGAGGCCCGGTCGTTGACCGCACGGAAATCGACTTCCGGTGCGGCGCGGCGCAACTGGTGCAACATGCCGACTTCGGTGGCGACCAGGACCTGGCGCGCGTTCGTTTCACGCGCGGCGTCGAGCATGCCGCCGGTGGACAGGATCTTGACCCGGTCGGCCGGGAAGGAACCCTCGCCCGCGAGGTAGAGCGCCGACGTCGCACAGCCGCATTCGGGGTGCACGAACAGTTCGGCGTCGGGATGGGTGCGGGCCTGGTCGGCCAGTTCGTCCCCGTTGATGCCGGCGTGCACGTGGCACTCGCCCGCCCACACGTGCAGGTTCTGCCTGCCGGTGACCCGCCGGACGTGGGCGCCGAGGAACTGATCGGGGCAGAACAGCACGTCGCGGTCCGCGGGTATCGACTCCACCACCTCGACGGCGTTCGACGAGGTGCAGCAGATGTCGGTCTCCGCCTTCACCGCCGCGGTGGTGTTGACATACGAAACCACAACGGCGTCAGGATATTCGGCCTTCCAGGCGCGTAGATCGTCGGCCGTGATCGAGTCGGCCAGCGAGCATCCGGCCCGCTGGTCCGGGATGAGCACGGTCTTGTCCGGCGACAGGATCTTCGCAGTCTCGGCCATGAAGTGCACACCGCAGAACACGATGGTGCCCTCGGTGGCCTCCGCGGCGATACGCGACAGCGCCAGCGAGTCGCCGACGTGGTCGGCCACGTCCTGAATCGCCGGAACCTGGTAGTTGTGCGCCAGAATTGTGGCTCCGCGCAGGTCGGCGAGGCGCCGGACTTCCGCGGCCCACTCCGCGTCGCCGTCGACGCCGGAATACCCGGTCGGACCGTCGGTGATCCGGTTCGCCATGTCGTCTGCGGGCATACGGTCGAGCACCGTCATGGCCGCCTCCTCCGTCGTATCGGAGTTTTCGACTTATAATCGAAAACATGGCATATATTAGCACCGCTCACGAGGTACTCGCCGCGGTGTTCCAGGTTCGCGGGGTCGACTCCCGAAAACCCGCACTTCACGTGCTGTTGTGGCAGCGCGCACTGGAACCGGAGGCCGGAAAGTGGTCGCTGCCCGGTGGTCGACTCGGCGACGAAGAGGATCTGACCAGCTCCGTTCGCCGACAACTGGCCGAGAAGGTCGACCTGCGTGAACTTGCTCACCTCGAGCAGCTCGCGGTGTTCTCCGACCCGCACCGGGTGCCCGGTCCGCGCACCATCGCCTCGACCTTCCTGGGCCTGGTGCCCTCCCCCGCCACCCCCGAACTGCCGCCGGACACCCGCTGGCACCCCGTCACCGATCTGCCGCCGATGGCGTTCGACCATGGCCCGATGGTCGACCACGCGCGCACCCGACTGGTGGCCAAGCTGTCCTACACGAACATCGGGTTTGCCTTGGCGCCAACTGAATTCGTGATCTCGTCGCTACGCGACATCTACAGCGCGGCACTCGGCCACCAGGTGGACGCGACGAACCTGCAGCGCGTGCTGGAACGGCGCAAGGTGATCACCCGCACCGGCACCACCGCGCGGTCGGGCAGAAGCGGGGGCCGGCCCGCAGCCCAGTACCGGTTCACCGACTCGCACTACCGGGTGACCGACGAATTCGCCGCCCTGCGCCCGCCTGGGTGAGGCAGAGTGGATTCTTAACGCTCTCTTAAGCAACAATGGCCGGATGACTTCGGGCAGCACCGCACCGCTCGCCGGTGCCGAGTGGATCGGGCACGCACCCCACCAGGAGCTGGCTCGGGGTTCGCGCCCGAAGCTGCCCGTCGACGACCCCTTCTACCAGCCGCCGGAGGGCTTCCAGCACGCGCAGCCGGGCACCGTCCTGCGCAGTCGCGACGTCGAGCTGGCGTTTCTGGGCCTGATACCGCAGAAGCTCGCGGCCACCCAGCTGCTCTACCGCACCACCGACCTCAACGGCCGCCCCGAGGCCTCGGTCACCACGGTGATCGTGCCCGCCGAACGGCAGCCCGGCGCCGTGACGCCGGTGGTGTCCTATCAGTGCGCGATCGACGCGGTGACCTCGCGATGCTTCCCGTCGTACGCGCTGCGCCGCAGGTCCTTGGCGCCCGGCGCGCTCGCCCAATTCGAGTTCTTCCTGATCGCCGCGGCCCTGGCCGAGGGGTGGGCGGTGTCCATCCCCGACCACGAGGGTCTGCACGGCTACTGGGGGACGCCGCACGAGCCCGGCTACCGCATTCTCGACGGTCTTCGGGCCGCGGTGAGCTGTGCGCGCCTCGACCTGTCCGAATCGGCGCCGATCGGGCTGTGGGGCTATTCCGGGGGCGGTCTGGCCTCGGCGTGGGCCGCGGAGGTGCACGCCGCCTACGCACCCGAACTCAACGTGGTCGGCGCAGTGCTCGGCTCGCCGGTCGGTGACCTCGGGCACACGTTTCGCCGGCTCAACGGCAGCTTCTATTCGGGGCTGCCCGCGATGGTGGTGGCGGCGCTGTCCCACGTGTATCCCGACCTCGACCGGATCATCCAGGAGCACGCCACCGACAAGGGCAAGGCGATGCTGCTGCGCGCCGAGAAGATGACCACCGCGCATGCGGTGCTGCGGTTCATCCGGATGGACATGGGCAAGCTGGTCGACGGGCGCCTCAACGAGATTCTGGACACTCCCGAGGTCAAGCACGTGTTCGACAGCATCAAGCTGGGCACCGCGGTGCCGACCCCGCCGGTGCTGATCGTGCAGGCGGTGCACGACCGCATCGTCTCGGTCGGCGACATCGACGAGCTCACCGAGACGTACCGGTCGGGCGGCGCGTCGGTGACGTATCACCGGGACATGTTCAGCGAGCACATGCTCTTGCACCCGATGTCGGCGCCGATGGCGTTGCGCTGGCTGATCGACCGGTTCGACGGCAGGCCGACCTCAGAGCACCTCGTGCGCACGACGTGGCCGACGCTGCTGAACCCGATGACCTACGCCGGGATGGCGCGGTTGGCCAAGATCGCCGCCAAGGTCATCACCGGGCGGACGGTAGAGCGCTCCCCGCTGTGACCGAGGGGTCGAGCGCCGGTCGCTCGACCGGCGGCCACGCGCCGAGGTCATCGCGTGGTGTGGACAGCACCAGCAGCGAATAGACCAGGGCCGCCACCGCGACAGGAAACAGGATCGTCATCGCGGCCTGCAGCGGCGAAGCCCCGAAGAACACCGCCGGCGCCTCCACCACATAGTGCACCCGCTGCTCCGGTGTGACCGGCGCGGCATCCACGTCGATCGCCCCGTAGCGCCAATGGACAAGCAGCGCACCGACTCCCGTCGCCGCCCCCGCGGCCGCCGCCGCCCCGACCGATAGCGTGGCGGCCATCAGCGGCCCACGGTGCGCGCGCCACTGCCACACCAGCACCGCCGCGATGACAGACATCGCGCACAGCATCCCCACGATCAAGAACGCCGCGACGAAGAAGTTGTCGGCCTCGTTACCCAGGTAGGCGCGGATACGGTCGCCACCCTTGGTCAGCGCGACCACACCGTGGATCGACGGCGCCACCACCGCCCACAGCGCCCCGATCGCCGCACCGGTGACCGTCATCGCGACGACAACGGTCAGCGCCGCGCGGCGACACGAAACACGGGGCGGTGCCGGATCGTTCATCGCTGCTCCAGATCCTGGGAGTCGGTCGGGCCGTGCCGCGAACAGGTGGCCGTCCAGCCGTCGGGTCGCACTTGCACGACCATCCGCCGTCCACATTCAGCGCAGAACCGCGGCGGCTCCAGACCGAGCCGGGCCGCTGTCGGCACCGCGGTGCCGTCGGGTTCTCCGGTGTAGACGTTGAACGCCATCAGTTAGTTCTACAGGCTGGCGTTGAGCGCCTTGATGGGCATCTGCAGATCGTCGAGCAGTTCCAGGTCGGACTCGGCCGGCCGGCCCAGTGTGGTCAGGTAGTTGCCGACGATCACGGCGTTGATGCCGCCGAGGATGCCCTTCTTGGCGCCCAGATCGCCGAGCGTGATCTCGCGGCCCCCGGCGAAGCGCAGCATGGTGCGGGGCAACGCCAGCCGAAACGCGGCGACCGCCTTGAGGGCCTCGGCGGCCGGAAGCACCTCGAGGTCACCGAACGGTGTGCCCGGCCGCGGGTTGAGGAAGTTCAGCGGCACCTCGTGCGGGTCGAGTTCGGCGAGGTTGGCGGCGAATTCGGCCCGCTGCTCGAGGGTTTCGCCCATACCGAGGATGCCGCCGCAGCAGACCTCCATGCCGGCGTCGCGAACCATCTCCAACGTGCCCCAGCGCTCTTCCCAGGTGTGGGTGGTCACGACGTTGGTGAAGAACGAGCGGGCGGTCTCCAGGTTGTGGTTGTAGCGGTGCACGCCCATCTCGGCGAGCTGGTCCACCTGCTCCTGGGTGAGCATGCCCAGCGAGCACGCGATCTGGATGTCGACCTCGTTGCGGATCGCCTCGATGCCGGCCGCGACCTGAGCCAGCAGTCGCTCGTCGGGCCCACGCACGGCGGCGACGATGCAGAACTCCGTCGCGCCGGTCTTGGCGGTCTGCTTGGCCGCCTCCACCAGGCTCGGGACGTCCAGCCATGCGCTGCGCACCGGCGAGGCGAAAAGCCCGGACTGCGAACAGAAGTGACAGTCCTCGGGGCAGCCGCCGGTCTTGAGGCTGATGATCCCCTCGACCTCGACATCGGGGCCGCACCAGCGCATCCGCACCTCGTGGGCCAGGGCGAGCAGGTCGTCGAGGCGGTCGTCGGGCAGTTGCAGCACCCGCAGCGTCTGGTCCTGGTCGAGGCCCTCGCCGCGCTCGAGTACCTGCTCGCGCGCCTCTGCGAGTATGTCGCTCACGAATTCACCTCTCGTCACTTGAACGGTGTTCAGGTTAGGGTACGGGCGTGCAGCTGACCAAACGCGACGTGGTCGACGCAGCGGCGTCACTTCTGGACAACTACGGCATCGCCGACCTGACCATGCGGCGGCTGGCCCGTGAGCTCGAGGTCTCCCCCGGCGCGCTGTACTGGCATTTCGCCAACAAGCAGGAGTTGCTCGGTGCGGTCGCCGACCGGATTCTCGACGGCGTGCCGGCCGCGACGGGCATCGTCGAGGTGTGCACCGGGCTGCGGGACGCCCTGCTGTCGCACACCGACGGTGCCGAGCTGGTGTCGGCCAGCTTCGCCGCGGGCCAATCGCAGGCGATGACGCGGATTCTGGCCTCGCTTGCCGGCGCGGCGGCCGACGCCGGCCTCGCGGTGGAGCAGGCCGAACTAGCGGCCCGCACCGTCGTCTACTACGTGTTGGGCTTCACCGTCGACGAACAGTCGCGGCTGCAGTGGGACGCCGCCGGGGCCGCCATCGCCTCGCCGGGCGTGTTGACCGACGACGCCGGAGCGAGGTTCGCGTTCGGCGTCAACCTGCTCGTCAACGGCATCACCACCAACGCCCAAACGGACATTTGGGCGGAAAAGGTCGAGTAGCGGCCGCCGAAACGTCGATCTCGCGTCAGCCGATCGGGTACTCGCGTTTGGTGGCGCCGTCCCAGCGGCGCAGCCCGACCACGACGCCCTCGATCTCCGCCGGTGTCCCCGCAATCCGCACGGCGCGGCCCATCTGGGCGGGAGTCACCCGTCGCGCGAGCGTCACGTGGGCAGTCCACCGGCCCGGCAGCGCGGTGGCCATCGGGCCGGGGTGCAGATGCGGCAGGCACAGCCGGTGCACCTCGGCGTGCAGGTCCAACAGTGCGGCCGTCGGCACCACCAACCGCGCCAGCACCGCCTTGGCCCGGCCGAAGAACAGCGGCGCGCCGATCCGGACGGGCGTCGGCAACCCGGCCGTCAGCGGCGCGAGCAGGTCGTCCACCTCGGCGTCGATGCGTTCGGCCACCGTGAGCGTCGTGTGCGGTCTGCCGGCGGACGCCTGGCCGGCAATGCCCGCGTCGCGCAACTGGTCCCACACGTCGCGGATCGTCGTCTCGATGTCCTGGTCGAAGACCAACTCCACGGAGTGGACCATCACACCAGTGTGGCAACCCAGGCCGGCTCGAACGCCGACGCGCTGATCGCCTCGAACTCGGCGGCCGTCATCGTGCCCGCCCCGGCGGGTAGCACCGCCCGCAGCGGGGCCATCTCGGCCAATGCTTCGCGGTTGCCTGCCTCTGCGGGTCCGGCGTCCGGCGGCCAGGCCCCGATCACCAGCCCGGCACACGAAACCCCCTGCACAGCAAGGGATTCCAGCGTCAACGCGGTGTGGTTCAAGGTGCCCAGACCGGCGGAGACGACCACCAGCACGGGTGCCGCCAGGTCGGCGGCGACGTCGCGCAGCGTCGCCCCACCTGCACCGATGTCGACCAGCAGCCCGCCGGCGCCTTCGACCAACACCAGCTCGGCGCTGACCGCACGCACCGACGCCACCAGTTCCGCTCGGGTGGGCAGCGCCAGGCCGGCCCGCTGTGCGGACGCCACCGGCGCCAACGGCTCGGGATAGCGCCACCCGCCGGACAGCGCCTCGACTCCGGACAACCTCCGGACATCCGCGAGGTCGTCGTCCTGCGGGCTCCCGGTCTGCACGGGTTTGCACACCGCCACGTCGACGCCCGCGAGTCGCGCATGGCAGGCCAGCGCGGCGGTGGCCACCGTCTTTCCGACGCCGGTGTCGGTCCCGGTGACGACCAGAACGCTCACGCGCGGGCGGAGACCACTTCGGTGAGCACCTCGGCTGCCATCGCCATGTCGGCGTCCGAGAGGGAGGCTCGCGCGGTCAACCGCAACCGGGACGTCCCGGCGGGGACGGTGGGCGGGCGGAAGCAGCCGACCCGCACCCCCCGCTCCAGGCACCCGACGGCGGCGGCCAGCGCGACCTCGGGCTCGCCGAGGATCACCGACACCACCGCGGATTCCGGTCGGCCGGCGGCGTCACAGACCGACGCGAGCTCTCTCGCGCGGTCCAGCACCGCCTGCGCGCGCCACGGCTCGGCGAGCAACACCTTCAAGGCCGCCCACGCCGAACCGACCGCCGCTGGCGCCAGGCCGGTGTCGAAGATGAACGGCCGTGCGGCGTCGACGAGGTGGTCGCGCACCGCGTCGGGTCCGAGCACGACGCCGCCCTGGCTACCCAGCGCCTTGGACAGCGTGGTCGTCACCACCACGTCGGGCGCCCCGGCCAGGCCGACCTCGTGCACCAATCCACGTCCGCCTGCGCCCCGCACCCCCAGCCCGTGTGCCTCGTCGACGACGAGCAGCGCGCGGTGCCGCCGGCACACCTCGTGCAGATCGGTCAGCGGGGCCAGCACGCCGTCGGCGGAGAACACCGAGTCCGTCACCACCACGGCGCGCTCCTCGGCGCGTCCGGCCAGGGCGGCCTCGACGGCGGCGACGTCGCGGTGCGGGGTGACGACCACCCGGGCGCGCGACAACCTGCAGGCGTCAACCAGAGACGCGTGGGTGAGCGCATCGGACACCAACAGCGCCCCGACCCCGGTGAGCGAGACCACCGCGCCGAGGTTGGCGGTGTAGCCCGACGAGAACACCAGCGCCGACTGCGCGCCGAAGAAGTCCGCCAGCGCACGCTCGAAACCCTCGTGGAGTTCGGTGTTTCCGGTCACCAACCGGGACCCGGTGGACCCGGCGCCCCAGGTGCGCAGCGCGGCCACCCCCGCGTCGATCACCTCCGGGTGCTGCGACAGGCCCAGATAGTCGTTGGAGGCCAGGTCCAGTTCGGCGCCAACGGGCGGTCGGGCGCGCAGCGTGCGACGCAATCCGGCCGCGCGGCGCTGCTGCTCGACCTCGTCGAGCCACGCCAGCGGCGACAGGCCTGTGCGCACGCGGAGCCTCCTGTGATGAACCGACAATTGAACACTGTTCAGGTTAGGGCACCGGCTTGGCGAGAGCGCAACCACGTACGGTTTCGGGGCTCGAAAACGTACCAGCGTGAGCGCTCGGCACACAGAAGCGAGCGCTATGCCAGGGCACGGGCGACGGCGACCATCCCGGAGGTGATCTGGGCGACCTCGGCGGGCGTGCAGATGTAGGGCGGCATCGCGTAGACGAGGTTGCGAAACGGCCGCAGCCACACGCCGTGGTCGAGCGCGACGGGCGTGGCCACCCGCAGGTCCACGGGCTGCTCCATCTCGATGACGCCGATCGCGCCGAGCACCCGCACGTCGGCCACCCCGGGCAGCGCTGCGGCCTCGGCGAGACCGTCGCGCAGGCCCGCTTCGATCGTGCGCACCGAGGCCCGCCAATCCCCGCCCAGCAACAGTTCCACCGAGGCCACCGAGACCGCGCAGGCCAGCGCGTTGGCCATGAACGTCGGCCCGTGCATCAACGCGCCCGGGTCGTGCGAGCTGATGGTGTCCGCGATCTCGCGCGTACACAGCGTGGCGGCCAGCGTGAGGTATCCGCCGGTGAGCGCCTTGCCCACGCACATGATGTCGGGGCTGACGCCGACGTGGTCGGCGGCGAACAGCTCGCCGGTGCGACCGAAGCCGGTGGCGATCTCGTCGAAGATCAGCAGCACGCCGTTGCGGGTGCAGATGTCACGCAGGTCGACCAGATACCGCGGATCGTGAAACCGCATACCGCCTGCGCCCTGCACCACCGGTTCGACGATGACGGCGGCCACCTCGTCGACGTGGTCGACCAGCAGTCGCTCGAACGCCTCGACGTAGGCCGGGTCGTAGGACGACGGCACCGGCGGGGCGAACACCTGACGGGCCAGAACATCCGTCCACAGCTCGTGCATGCCGCCGTCGGGGTCGCACACGCTCATCGGGGTGAAGGTGTCGCCGTGGTAGCCGCCGCGCCAGGTCATCAGCCGGTGCCTGGCGCCGCGGCCGAGGCTGCGCTGATACTGCAGCGCCATCTTGACCGCGACCTCGACCGACACCGACCCGGAGTCGCTGAAGAACACGGTGTCGAGCCCGTCGGGTGTGTGTTCGACGAGCAGCTGCGCGAGGCGTGCCGCGGGTTCGTGGGTGAGCCCGCCGAACATCACATGGTTCATCGTCGCGAGCTGATCGGTGATCGCGGCGTCCAGCACCGGATGGCCGTGGCCGTGGACGGCCGTCCACCACGACGCCATCGCGTCGAGCACCTCGATCTCGGCGCCGTCGCGGCTGAGCGTGAGCCAGGCGCCGTGGGCGCCCAGCGCCACCACCGGAGCCGGCGCCTGTCGGTCCTTCGTGCTGCCGATGGTGCTGTAGGGATGCCAGAGGTGAGCGGCATCGATCGCGCTGATCTCGGCGGGCGTCATAGCGGCCACCTTCGGTAGATTATCGGGCGTCATGTTGCCCCAGGCTTCTCCCCGGTCGGCGTCTCACACCGTGCCGCAACCCGTCTCAGGCGCCGCGAAGGCGTCGGCGGGTGCGCGCGCGACGGGCGCCTACCGCCACGACCTGGACGGATTGCGCGGTGTGGCGATCGCCCTGGTCGCGCTGTTCCACGTGTGGTTCGGCCGGGTTTCGGGCGGCGTCGACGTCTTTTTGGCGCTGTCGGGGTTCTTTTTCGGCGGGCGCCTGCTGCGCAGCGCGCTGACCCCGGGCGCGTCGCTGTCACCGGTGCCCGAAATCACCCGCCTGGTCCGCCGCCTGCTGCCCGCGCTGGTGGTGGTGCTCGCCGGCGCCGCGGTGCTGACGATCCTGATTCAGCCGCAGACCCGGTGGGAGACGTTCGCCAACCAGAGCCTGGCGAGCCTGGGCTACTTCCAGAACTGGGAGCTGGCGAGCACCGCGTCGGACTACCTGCGCGCCGGCGAGGCTGTCAGCCCGCTGCAACACATCTGGTCGATGTCGGTGCAGGGGCAGTTCTACCTGGCGTTCTTGGCGCTGATCTTCGGGTTCGCCTACCTGTTTCGCCGGTTCCTGCGCTCACATCTGCGGGTGGCGTTCATCGTGCTGCTCAGCGCGCTGACGATCGCCTCGTTCAGCTACGCCATCCACGCCCACAACGCCGATCAGGCCACCGCCTACTACAACAGCTTCGCGCGCGCCTGGGAGTTGCTGCTGGGCGCACTGATCGGCGCGCTGGTGCCCTACGTGCGCTGGCCGATGTGGTTGCGCACCACGGTCGCGGTGGCCGCGCTGGCCGCGATCCTCGGCTGCGGCGCGCTGATCGACGGCGTGCACGAGTTCCCGGGCCCGTGGGCCCTGGTCCCGGTGGGCGCGACGATCCTGTTCATCCTGTCGGCGGCCAACCGGGTCGGCGACCCGCACATGGCCGGGCGCCCGCTGCCCGCGCCGAACCGGCTGCTGGCCACCGCCCCGTTCATCTCGCTCGGCGCCATGGCCTATTCGCTGTATCTGTGGCACTGGCCGCTGCTGATCTTCTGGCTGTCCTACACCGGGCATTCGCGCGCAGGCTTCCTCGAGGGCGCCGCCATTCTGCTGGTGTCCGGGGTGCTGGCCTGGCTCACCACCAGATACGTAGAGAACCCGCTGCGCTACCGCAGCCCGGCCACCGCCGCGTCGATCGCGCCCACCGTGCCGCTGCGCGTCAGGCTGCGCAGGCCCACCATCGCCTTGGGCTCGACGGTCGCGCTGCTGGGTGTGGCGTTGACAGCGACGTCGTTCACCTGGCGTGAGCACGTCACCGTCGAGCGCGCGAACGGCAACGAATTGGCGGGCCTGTCCAGCCACGACTATCCGGGCGCCCGTGCGCTCGTCGAAAAGGCCAGGGTGCCGAAGCTGCCGATGCGCCCGACCGTGCTGGAGGCCAAGAAGGACCTGCCGCAGACCACCCACGACGGCTGCATCAGCACCTTCGACAACGTCGACATCATCAACTGCACCTACGGCAACGAGTCCTCGCAGCGCACCATCGCGCTGGCGGGCGGTTCGCATGCCGAGCACTGGATCACCGCGCTGGACCTGCTCGGCCGCGCCCACGACTTCAAGGTGGTCACCTATCTGAAGATGGGCTGCCCACTGACCACCGAGAAACTTCCCCGGGTGATGGGCGACAACCGCCCGTATCCGAAGTGTCGCGAGTGGAACAAGCTGGTGATGGACCGGCTGATCGAGGACCGGCCCGACTACGTGTTCACCACCTCCACCCGGCCCTGGAACATCAAGCCAGGCGATGTGATGCCGGCGAACTACATTGGCATCTGGGAGAAGTTGTCCGACAACGACATTCCGATTCTGGCGATGCGTGACACGCCGTGGCTGGTGCGCGACGGCGAACCGTACTTCCCGGCCGACTGCATCGCCGAGGGTGGCAACGCCGTGTCCTGCGGAGTCAAACGCTCCGACGTGCTCTCCGCGCGCAACCCCACGCTCGACTTCGTCAAGCGCTTCCCACTGCTCAAGCCCCTCGACATGACCGAGGCGGTATGCCGTGCGGACATCTGCCGGGCGGTGGAGGGAAACGTGTTGCTGTACCACGACGCTCACCACATCTCGACCACCTACATGCGCACCATGACGACCGAACTCGGACGTCAGATCGCCGCCGCCACCGGCTGGTGGATTGACTGATGTCGTCGGCCGAGCACGGCCCCGCCCAACGTGAAGTCCCCACCGTTTGGCCGGGCGAGCCCTATCCCCTCGGTGCCACCTACGACGGCGCGGGTACCAACTTCTCGTTGTTCTCCGAGATCGCCGAGAAGGTCGAACTGTGCCTGATCGACACCGACGGCGGCGAGCAACGGATCGACCTCGACGAGGTCGACGGCTACGTCTGGCACTGCTATCTGCCCGCGATCTCGCCGGGGCAGCGCTACGGGTACCGGGTGCACGGGCCGTGGGAACCGGCCGAGGGGCACCGCTGCGACTCCAGCAAGCTGCTGCTGGACCCCTACGGCAAGTCCTTCCACGGCGACTTCCGCTTCGGCCAGGCGCTGTACTCCTACGACCTGCAGGCCGACGACCCGGCGTCCGGCGGCGAACCGCCCCGAGTGGACTCGTTGGGCCACACCATGACCAGCGTGGTGATCAACCCGTTCTTCCAGTGGGGTTCGGATCGCCCGCCGCGCAACCCCTATCACGAGACCGTGATCTACGAAGCCCACGTCAAGGGCATGACCCAGACCCATCCGGCCATTCCCGAGGAACTGCGGGGCACCTACGCCGGGCTGTGCCATCCGGTGATCATCGACCACCTCAAGTCGCTGAATGTGACCGCCATCGAACTCATGCCGGTGCATCAGTTCCTGCACGACCACCGGCTCCTCGACCTGGGACTGCGGAATTACTGGGGCTACAACACCTTCGGCTTCTTCGCGCCGCACCACGAGTACGCCGCGGCCACCCACGCCGGCGGCGCGGTCGCCGAGTTCAAAAACATGGTCCGGTCGTTTCACGAGGCCGGCATCGAGGTCATCCTCGACGTGGTCTACAACCACACCGCCGAAGGTAACCACCTCGGCCCCACCCTGAACTTCCGCGGCATCGACAACGCCGCCTACTACCGCCTGCTCGACGAGGACAAGCGTTACTACAAGGACTTCACCGGCACCGGCAACAGCCTCAACGCCCGTCACCCGCACACGCTGCAGCTGATCATGGACTCGCTGCGTTACTGGGTGCTGGAGATGCACGTCGACGGTTTCCGCTTCGACCTCGCCGCGACGCTGGCCCGGGAGTTCTACGACGTGGACCGGTTGAGTGCGTTCTTCGATCTGGTGCAACAGGACCCGGTGGTCAGCCAGGTCAAGCTGATCGCCGAACCGTGGGACATCGGTGAGGGCGGCTACCAGGTCGGCAACTTTCCAGGTTTGTGGACCGAGTGGAACGGGAAATATCGCGACACTGTGCGTGACTACTGGCGGGGCGAGCCCGCGACCCTCGGCGAGTTCGCCTCCCGACTGACCGGATCCTCCGACCTCTACGAAGCGACCGGCCGGCGGCCGTCGGCCAGCATCAACTTCGTCACCTGCCACGACGGCTTCACCCTCAATGATCTGGTGTCCTACAACGAAAAGCACAATGAGGCCAACGGCGAGGACAACCGCGACGGCGAGAGCCACAACCGGTCGTGGAACTGTGGTGTCGAGGGTCCGACCGACGACCAGGAGATCCTGGCGCTGCGCGCCAAGCAGATGCGCAACATCATGGGCACGCTGATGCTCTCGCAGGGCACGCCGATGATCAGCCACGGCGACGAGATCGGCCGCACCCAGCACGGCAACAACAACGTGTACTGCCAGGACTCCGAGATCTCCTGGATGGACTGGTCGCTGTGCGAGACCAACGCCGACCTGCTGGCCTTCAGCAGAAGGGCCACGCAGCTTCGCAGTGATCACCCGGTGTTCCGCAGGAGACGGTTCTTCGAAGGCAAGCCGATCCGAACCGGCGACCAGGTGCGCGATATCGCGTGGCTGACCCCGGCCGGCGAGGAGATGACGCTGGAGGACTGGAACACCGGCCTCGGCAAGTGCGTGGCGGTGTTCCTCAACGGCGAGGCCATCTCCGCGCCCAACGCACGCGGTGAACGCGTCATCGACGATTCGTTCCTGTTGTGTTTCAACGCCCACGACCAACCGCAGGACTTCGTCGCGCCCGCCGGTGGCTATGCCACGCAGTGGACCGCGGCCCTGGACACCGCCGACCCCACCGGCGCGGCCGACCTGGTGGTCGACGCGGGCGAGAAGGTGTCGCTGCAGGCGCGGTCGCTTCTGGTCCTGCGTAAGACTGCCTGAACCATGGCGTCTCAAGTCCTTTCGACCTACCGGCTGCAGCTGCGCGGTGACTGCTTCACCTTCGCGGATGCCGAGCGCCAGGTCGACTACCTCGCCGATCTCGGGGTGTCACACCTGTACCTGTCGCCGATCCTGACCGCCGCCCAGGGCTCGACGCACGGCTACGACGTCACCGACCCCACCACCGTCTCGGCGGCACTGGGCGGGCCCGCGGGCCTGGCGCGGTTGTCGGAGGCGGCCCGCGCCCGCGGTATGGGCCTGATCGTTGATATCGTGCCCAATCACGTCGGTGTGGAGCGGCCCGAACAGAATCCGTGGTGGTGGGACGTCCTCAAGCACGGCAGGGACTCCCCCTACAGTTCCTATTTCGATATCGACTGGGATCTCGACGAGGGCCGAATCGTGTTGCCGGTGTTGGGTTCCGACGACGACATCGCCGCTCTCGTCGTCGACGACTCCTCCGATGACCCGGTGTTGCGGTTGGGCGACCTGTGCTACCCGATCGCGCCGGGAACCGGTGACGGCACGGGCGCCCAGGTGCACGACCGGCAGCACTACCGCCTCGTCGGGTGGCGTGCCGGGGCGAGCGAAGCGACGGGGGCACTGGCGGGCGTCTGCGGATATCGCCGGTTCTTCTCGATCACCTCGCTGGCCGGGCTGCGCCAGGAGGACCGCACCGTGTTCGACGCCACCCACGACGAGGTCAAACGCTGGTTCACCGAAGGCCTCGTCGACGGCGTGCGCATCGACCATCCCGACGGCTTGTCGGACCCCGCGGGCTATCTGACCTGGCTGCGCGAACTCGTCGGCCCGGACGCCTGGATCGTGGTGGAGAAGATCCTCGCCGTCGACGAACCGTTGGATCCCTCGCTGCCCGTGGCGGGCACCACCGGCTACGACGCGCTGCGCGAAATCGGCGGCGTCTTCGTCGATCCCACCGGCGAGCAGGCGTTGACCGACCTGTTCGACTCCACCGGAGTGCCGTACAGCTCGATGCCGGATCTCGCGCGAATCCTCAAGGCCGAGGCCGTTGCCGAGACGTTGGCCAGCGAGTCGGCCCGGTTGCGACGCGCCATCGCCGGCGCCACCGGCACAGATCACGACGATCTGCCCGCCGCGATCGCCGCCCTGCTCAGCCGCGTCGGCGTCTACCGATCCGACTACCGGTCGCTGTCTGCGGTGCTGCCCGCGGCGTTCGCCGAAACCGCGTCCGCCGTACCGGATCTGGCCGCGCCGCTGGTCCTCATCGCCACGGCGCTCGCGGTGAGTCCCGAAGCCGGGGTCCGGCTACAACAGTTGTGCGGGGCGGCGACCGCGAAGTCGATGGAGGACTGCCTGTTCTACCGCGACGCACGGTTGGTGTCGCTCAACGAGGTCGGTTGCGAACCGCGCCACTTCGGGGTCAGCCTCGCGGAGTTCCATCAGAGGGCCGCGGTGCGCGCACAGCTGTGGCCGGCCGCGATGGTCGGCCTGACCACCCACGACACCAAGCGCGGCGAGGATGTCCGGGCCCGAATCGGGGTGCTCTCCCAGGTGCCGTCGTTGTGGGCGCAACTGGTCGGCAAGTGGACGCTGCGCACACCACCTCCCGACGCGCGCACCGGACTCTTTCTGTGGCAGAACCTTTTCGGCGTATGGCCCGCCGACGGCGAGGTCACCGACGCTCTGCGACAGCGCATACATGACTACTCCGAGAAGGCGATGCGCGAAGCCGCTGTCCACACCTGCTGGCACGATCCCGACGACGACTTCGAGACCGCGGTGCACACGTGGCTCGACGCGGTGTTCGACGGGCCGGTCGGCGCGGAGATGACGTCGCTAGTGGCCCGGTTGGACCTGCACGCACGCAGCGACTCGCTCGGCCAGAAGTTGATCGCCCTGACCGCTCCGGGTGTGCCCGACATCTACCAAGGCACCGAACTGTTCGAGGACAGCCTGGTCGACCCGGACAACCGGCGTGCGGTCGACTACGGCGTGCGCCGAGAGGCGCTGAAGACGCTGCGCCATCCCAAGGTTCGGGTGGTGGCTGCCGCGCTGCGGCTGCGCCGGAACCGGCCGGACTGCTTCACCGCGGGACACTACACGCCAGTGCTGGCCGACGGGTCGGCCGCCGGGCATCTGGTGGCGTTCCTGCGTGGCGACGACGTGCTGACCGCGGTGACCCGGCACACCGTGACGCTGTCCGAGACCGGGTGGGGCGACACCAGCCTGACACTGCCCGACGGCACGTGGGTCGACCGCATCGGCGGCACCACGTTGCGCGGCACCGTGCCGGCCGGGGAGTTGTTCGCCGACATGCCCGTCGCCTTGCTGGAGCGCGCCGATGCCTGAGTTCGCGGTATGGGCGCCCGTTCCCGAGCGGGTCCAGGTCGACGTAGACGGCGCGCTACACGAGATGACCCGCGACGAAAACGGGTGGTGGCGCGCCGATGTCGATGCCCGATCCGATGCCCGCTACGGCTTCGTCCTCGACGACGACCCCACCGTGCTGCCCGACCCCCGCTCGGCTCGCCAACCCGACGGTGTGCACGGACGTTCTGCGCTGTGGCGCCTCGACCCGGCGGCCTGGACCGACACCGACTGGGCGGGCCGGTCGATCGACGGTCGGGTGATCTACGAGCTGCATGTCGGGACGTTCACGGCGGCCGGCACCTTCGACGCGGCGATCGAGAAGCTGGACTACCTGGTCGATCTCGGAGTCGACTTCGTCGAGTTGATGCCGGTCAACGCGTTCGGCGGCACCCACGGCTGGGGCTACGACGGGGTGTTGTGGTACGCGGTGCACGAGCCCTACGGCGGGCCCGACGGTCTGGTCAGGTTCATCGACGCGTGTCACCGCCGGAAGCTCGGTGTGCTGATCGATGCGGTTTTCAACCACCTCGGCCCGTCCGGAAACTACCTGCCGCGATTCGGGCCCTATCTGTCCTCGGGCAGCAATCCGTGGGGCGAGTCGATCAACATCGCTGATGCCGACGCCGACGAGGTGCGCCGCCACATCATCGACTGTGCGCTGCGCTGGATGCGCGATTTCCACGCCGACGGTCTGCGCCTAGATGCCGTGCACGCACTCGTCGACACCACCGCCATCCACATCCTCGAGGAGCTGTCGGCCGAAACCGACGCGCTCGCCGAAGAACTGGGCAGACCGCTGGCGCTGATCGCCGAGAGCGACCTCAACGATCCACGGCTGATCACCCCGCGTGAGCGCGGTGGCTACGGGATGACTGCTCAGTGGGACGACGACATCCACCACGCCATCCATTCCGCGGTCTCCGGTGAGCGCCAGGGCTATTACGCCGATTTCGGGTCCATCCAAGCCCTCGCGCAGACGCTGAGGCACGGCTACTACCATGCCGGCACCTACTCGTCGTTCCGGCACCGACGTCACGGCCGTCCATTGGACACCTCGACCATTCCCGCGTCGCGGCTACTGGCCTACACGCTGACCCACGATCAGGTGGGCAACCGTGCCGTCGGCGACCGGCCGTCGCAGAACCTGACCTTCGGCCAGTTGGCGGTCAAGGCCGCACTGGTACTCGGGTCACCGTACACCGCAATGCTTTTCATGGGCGAAGAGTGGGGTTCGTCGTCGCCGTTTCAGTTCTTCAGCTCGCATCCGGAGCCGGAACTGGCCAGGGCGACCGCCGAGGGACGCAAACGAGAGTTCGCCGAGCACGGTTGGGACGCCGACGAGATCCCCGATCCGCAGGACCCGGCCACCTTCGAGCGTTCGAAGTTGAACTGGGACGAGGTCGACGACGGCGATCACGCCCGGTTACGCCGCACCTACGAGAAGCTGATCGCGTTGCGACACAGCGAGCCCGACCTTGCCGACCCCTGGCTGGACAATCTCAGAATCGACTTCGACGAGGAAGCCAGATGGCTTGTCATGCATCGCGGCGCGGTGGCCGTCGCATGCAACCTCGGCGCCGAAGCCGTCGCGGTCCCAGTCGCAGGCAACGTGGTGGTGGCCTGGGGCGAACCCACGCTCCAGGCCGATTCCACTGTGCTGGAAGGGCATTCGTTCGCGATAGTCCGCGCTCAGAGTAGGTAGCGGTACGCCGGCGAGCCCGGCTCCAGGGTCTCGACGTGGATGTCGGAAGCCTTCATCCGCTCCAGCAGGCCCTCGAGGTCGGCGGCCGAACCGAGTTCGATGCCCACCAGGGCCTCCCCGGTTTCGCGGTTGTTGCGCTTGACGTACTCGAACAACGTGATGTCGTCGTTGGGGCCGAGCACCGTGTCGAGGAAGCGCCGCAGCGCGCCGGGCTCCTGCGGGAAGTCGACCAGGAAGTAGTGCTTGAGCCCCAGGTGGACCAGTGAGCGCTCGACCACCTCGTTGTACCGGGAGACGTCGTTGTTACCGCCCGAGATCAGGCACACCACAGTCGATTCCGGCTCGATGCCGGCTTCCATCAAGGCCGCCACCGACAGGGCGCCTGCGGGTTCGGCGATGATGCCCTCGTTCTGGTACAGGTCGAGCATCGCGGTACACACCGCGCCCTCGTCGACGGTGGTCATCGACACCATGTCACCGGCGGCCGCCAGCGCGGCATACGTCAGTGTTCCGGCCCGGTTCACCGCCGCCCCGTCGACGAACTGGTCGACCTCGTCGAGGGTCACCGGCTCCCCGGCGGCCAGCGCGGCGATCATCGCCGCCGCGCCCGCAGGTTCCACCCCCAGCACCGAGGTGTTCGACGTCCGTTCGGCCAGATACGTGGTGATCCCGGCGATGCATCCACCCCCGCCGACCGGCACGATCACCATGTCGGGCTCCTCCTCGAGTTGGTCGAGGATCTCCGCGGCGATCGTGCCCTGGCCTGCCATGGTGCGCGGATCGTCGTAGGGCGGCACGAACGTCGCACCCGTTCGGGCCACGTCTTCGAGCGCCGCGGCCGCGGCCTCGTCGTAGGTCTTGCCGACCGCGATCAGCTCGATGAACTCCCGACCGTGGTACCGAATGCGGTCGCGCTTCTGCTTCGGCGTCTTGGCCGGGATGTACACCCGACCGTGGATACCCATCGACCGGCATGCCATCGCGAAGCCCTGCGCGTGGTTGCCCGCCGACGAACACACCACACCGGCGGCGATCTCGTCGGGACCGAGTTGCATCAGCAGGTTGTGCGCGCCGCGCAGTTTGTAGGATCGGACGGGTTGCTGGTCCTCGCGCTTGAGGTAGACGGTGGCGCCGGTGGCCTCCGACAACCGCTCGCTGAACTGCAGCGGACTGCGCAGCACCACGCCGGAAATTCGCTGAGCGGCCTCGTCGATGTCGGCCGCGGAAAGCGGCGACGTGCGAGTGGTCGGGCTCAGTTCAACGGACACCGATCAATGGTGCCACCAACCTGCGCTTATCGGCTAATCGGGGTCAGCACGAAGACCGGAATCCGACGGTCGGTCTTGTTCTGGTAGTCGGCGTAGTCGGGCCAGGCGGCCACCGCGCGCTGCCACCACAGCGCCCTCTCGTCACCGACCGCCTCACGCGCTCGGTACTCCTTGGTGACCGCGCCGTCCTGCAGTTCGACCTGCGGGTTCGCCACGATGTTGTGGTACCAGACCGGGTTCTTGGGCGCTCCGCCCAACGACGCGACGACCGCGTACTCTCCGTCGTGTTCGACCCGCATCAGCGGGGTCTTGCGGAGCTTTCCGGTCTTGGCCCCGACGGTGGTCAACAGCACGATCGGTTTGCCCTTCATGTCGACGCCCTCGGTGCTTCCGGCCGCCATGATCTTGTCGGCGTGTTCGCGTACCCAGTCCCACGGGCTCGGCTCATACTCTCCAGATAACGCCATGTGACCAGCTTAGGTGCGGCGGGTCGGCGCTCAAAAGTCCGCACCCCTCACGCAGAGTTTCGGCTGGCCGAAACTTAAGTTGCGAGTTATGCTGAACCCATGACTGTGCGGGACGAAGTGCGCATCGCCGGGGTGCCCTGGCCGGTGTACAAGCTGCTTGCCCTCGCGGTCGCTTTCATCGTGCTCGTGATCGTGGCCGTCGCCACGGTCAGTGCGGCGCCGGCGGTGCTGGCCGCCGCGGCCGCGGGTACCGTCGTCTGGCTCGGGCTGGGCGCATTTCACGACCGCTCCTAAAGTCCCCCGCACCGGTGACCAACGGCCCTCGTGTCAGGGCGGTGCGCCGGCGGACCCTCAGAGCATGGAGCAATTGTCCGTACTCGACGCGGGGTTCCTTCACGCAGAGGATTCCGACCGGCATGTGAGCCTGGCCATCGGGGCCGTCGCGGTGCTCGCCGGACCGATGCCCGACTTCGACACGCTCGTCGAAAGCCTGGCCGACCGGATCGTGGCCATCCCGCGCCTGCGGCAGGTGCTGCGCACCCAACCGCTGGACCTGGGCGCGCCGAAATGGGTCGACGACCCGAACCTGGATCTCACCCACCACATCCGGCGTGCGGCGCTGCCCCGCCCGGGCGACGACGACGCCCTGTTCCGCTGGGTGGCCGACGTGATGGAACGCCGCTTGGACCGCGACCGCCCACTGTGGGAGTGCTGGATCGTCGACGGACTACCGCAGAACCGGTGGGCGATCCTGATGAAGATCCACCACTGCGTCGCCGACGGCGTCGCGGCCACTCACCTGCTGGCCAAGCTGTGCGACGACGGGATCGGCGACACGATCGGCGCCGCGCCCGGCGCCACCGGCCGGGCGTCCGGCGCCGGGCGGTGGTTACCCGCGCTGAATCTCAACCCGGTGGACTGGGTCGTTACCGCGTGGCGCACGGTGCAGGGCGCCGCCGAGATCGCGGGTGGGCTGCTGCGTCCGGCCGCCTCCTGGCTCACCGGGCCGGTCACCGCGATGCGGCGCTACACCGCCGTGGAAGTGGCCCGCGAGGATGTCGACGCGATCTGTGAGCGGTTCGAGGTCACCGTCAACGACGTCGCGCTGGCGGCCATCACCGACAGCTTCCGCACGATGCTGCTGAGACGCGGTGAACAACCGCAACCCACGTCGCTTCGCACGCTGGTGCCGGTGTCGGTCCGCGCCGACGACGACGCGGACCGCACCGACAACCGTGTCTCGGTGATGCTGCCGTATCTGCCGGTCGAAAAATCCGACCCGATCCAACAGTTGCGTACCGTGCACGACCGAATGACCAGGGCCAAGTCCGGCGGGCAACGACAGGCAGGCAACATCGTCACCTCGGCGGCCAACGCGATCCCGTTCGCGTTGACCGCGTGGGCAGTTCGGGCACTGACCCGCCTACCGCAGCGCGGCGTGGTCACCCTGGCGACCAACGTGCCAGGCCCCCGCAAACGCATGTACGTGCTGGGCCGCGAGGTCGTGCGCCTGCTGCCGGTGCCGCCCCTGGCACTTCAGTTGCGCACCGGTATCGCGATTCTGAGTTACGCGGACCACCTCGTGTTCGGCATCGTCGGCGACTACGACGCAACGCCCGACGTCAACGATTTGGCGCGCGGCATCGAACGCGCGATCGGGCGGCTGACGGCGATCTGCTCCGGCCCGTGGCGCTCCACCCCGGTGGGAACACTCGCGCTGGTGCAAGGCGGTTGACGTCGTGACGACCGGGCCGACAGACACCGATGTGATCACCACGGCGGTGGAGTTGGCCTGCCGGGCCCCCTCCCTGCACAACAGCCAGCCGTGGCGGTGGGTTGCCACCGCCACGGGAGTGGAATTGCTCGCCGACCCGCACCGCGTCGTGCGCTCCGCCGACGACGCGGGGCGTGAGGCGCTCATCAGCTGCGGTGCCGCCCTGCATCACTTCTGCATCGCGATGGCCGCGGCGGGCTTCGACACCGACGTCGAGCTGTTTCCCGACGCCGAGCGCAGTGACCATATCGCGTCGATCAGACTGACTGCGCTGCAACGTGTTCCGCAGGGTGCGGGCCAGCGGGTCGACGCGATACTTCGTCGGCGCACCGACCGGCTGCCGTTTCGCGCCCCACCCGACTGGGAGTCGTTCGAAGAGGTACTGGCCGACCTGGTCGACGGTGATCTGATGCTCGACGTGCTCGATGCGGACGCTCGCGCCCGGCTGGTCGGCGCCGCCAGGCTGGTGGAGTCGCTGCGCCGCGACGACGACTTCTACCACCGTGAACTTCAGTGGTGGACAGCGCCGTTTCGGCTCTCCGAGGGGGTGCCGTCGGACGCGCTGGTGTCGGACTCCGAACGGCAACGGGTGCCGACCAACCGCAACTTCCGTCCCTCCGGGCACGCCGACCGTAGGCCCACCACGGCGCAGGACGAAGCGAAGATCCTGGTGTTGACCTCCGCGAGCGATACCCGCGAGGCGGCCGTCGAGTGCGGTGTCGCGCTTTCGCGGGTGCTACTCGAATGCACCGTCGCCGGGTTCACCACATGCACGGTCACCCATGTCACCGAGATGGCGCAGGGCCGCGAGATCGTCGGTGAGCTCACCGGGCGCGGCGGGATGCCTCAGGTGCTGATCCGCGTCGGGTCCGCGCCCTCGATCGAGGAGGTCTCGGCCCCGACTCCGCGGCGACCGGTACGCGAGGTGTTGCGTTGGGTGCGACGATGAGACCGTGACCGACCGGGACATGACGGGTGCGGCGCCGACCGGACGCCAACTGCGCCTTCGCGACGGTCTGGTCGACGCCATGCTCGTGGTCACCTCCGGGCTGGACCTGGACGCGACCCTGCGCACCATCGTGCGCACCGCCATCGACCTCGTCGACGCCCGCTATGGTGCGCTGGACGTGCGCGGCGAAGGCCACCATCTGGTGGAGTTCGTCTACGAGGGCATCGACGACGCGATGCGTGAACTGATCGGTCACCTGCCCGAGGGCCGTGGGGTGCTCGGTGTGCTCATCGACGATCCCAAGCCCATTCGGCTCGACGACATCCGATCGCACCCGGCCTCGGTCGGGTTCCCGCCGAATCACCCGCCGATGCGGACCTTTCTGGGCGTTCCCGTGCGCACCCGCGACGAAGTGTTCGGCAACCTGTACCTGTGCGACAAGGCCGACGGCCGCCCGTTCGGCGAGGACGACGAGGTGCTCGTGGAGGCGCTGGCCGCGGCGGCCGGCGTCGCGATCGACAACGCGCGCCTGTACGCGCAGTCGCGGACCCGGCAGTCCTGGATCGCGGCGACCCGCGACATCGCCACCGAGATGCTCTCAGGCGCCGACCCGGCGAAGGTCTTCCGGTTGATCGCAAACGAGGCAGTGACGCTGACCGGCGCGTCCGCCGCGGTCGTGGCCGTACCGTCCGACGTCGACGCGGCCACCTCCGAAATTTCCGAGCTGGTGGTGACCGCCACGGCGGGCGAACTACCCGAATCTGTCAGCGCCGCGACGATTCCACTGGCCGGCACCGCGGTCGGGCGGGCCTTTACCGACCGCACCCCCCAGCGACTCGAGAGCATCGACATAGGTCTGCGCACCGGGACCGGGCCCGCGCTGCTGGTTCCGCTGCGCGCCACCGACACGGTCGCGGGCGTCTTGATCGCGGTCCGGCCCGACGGCGCGTATCCGTTCACCGCGGACCAACTCGACATGACCGCGACGTTCGCCGACCAGGCCACGCTGGCCTGGCAGCTGGCCTCGTCGCAACGCCGGATGCGTGAACTCGACATCCTCACCGACCGCGACCGGATCGCCCGCGACCTCCACGACCACGTCATCCAGCGGCTCTTCGCCGTCGGACTGGCCCTGCAGGGCACAATCCCACGGGCTCGGGAAGGCGCCGTCCAACAACGTCTTTCGGATTGTATCGACGATCTGCAGGAGGTCATCGAGGAGATCCGCACCGCGATCTTCGACCTGCACCACACCCAGGCGGGCACGACAAGGCTGCGCCAACGACTCGACGAGGCCGTCGCGCAGTTCTCCACCCCCGGACTGCGCACCACCGTCCAGTACGTCGGACCGCTGTCGGTGATCAATCCGACCCTCGCCGATCACGCAGAGGCCGTGGTGCGCGAGGCGGTGAGCAACGCCGTGCGGCATTCCGGCGCCACCACGTTGACGGTCACCGTGAAGGTCGAGGACGATCTGTGGATCGAGGTGGTCGACAACGGGTGCGGTATGCCGGCCGACGTCACCGTCAGCGGCCTGGCCAATCTGCGCCGCCGGGCCGAGGAGGTCGGCGGTGAACTGAACCTCGCCGACACCGCGGACGGCGGGACGACGCTGCGCTGGTCGGCACCGCTCGGCTGACCCCTCGAGGCGAAACCCCGGTCAGCCGAACGGCGTTCCGTCCAGGTATGTGACCACCTCCGAGAGCGGGCGGCGCGGTGTGGACGGCAGCGGGTCGGCATTCACCGGCGCCCACCCGACCCGCATCATCATCTGCGGGTAACCGCTGACCCCGAACACGTCCTCGCGCACGGCTTCGCGGGTCTCGGCGATCTCCAGCGGTTCGGTGACCGGACAACTCGACAACCCGAGCGCGGTCGCGGTGAGCAGCACCAGGCTGGTCGCCTCGCCCGCCCGCAGCCGCGCCAACGTGTCGTCCTTGGCGGTCCCGAGGGCGAGCACCACCGCGTTGTCGTCGCCGGGCTCAGAGTCCGGTGGTTGGTCCAGCGCCGCGCCGGCGAACACCCGTCCGGGCAGCGGCGCGGTCGGGTCACTCGGGGGAATGTTCCGCGCCGGGACGCCGGACACCGATCCGTACCTCCCGCTCCACGCGGTCAGCTCGGACAGGTACTCGTGGTCGGTCGCGTGCCGGCGTACCGCCGCCGCCACGATGTGCTGCAGTCTCGGCAGCGACTCGACGCGACGCAGCATCACCCCGGCCCGCGCCGCACGCGCACCCATCAGCGTGATGTCTGCCGCGGGCACCGGCCACCAGCTGTAGATCCGCCGGTCCGTGCGGCGACGCGGAATCGCCGCCGCCAAGGTGATGTCGAGGTCGGTGGTGGGGTGGCGAGTCACCTCGATGCTGGCGAGGTGCTCGGGTTGCAGCGGGTTGGGCAGCCGGTGGATCTTGGCCTGCCAGCCCAGCGCGGCCAGCGCCACCTCTGCGTGATGCAGCGAAGCGCCACAGCTCAACAGCAGGTCGCGCCCGTCCGGGTCAGTGTTGGGTAGCTGCCTGCCGGGGTCGGCGTACAACTGCAGGCTGGCCTCGCCCACCTTCCACCGCCACGGCTGAGAGTTGTGTATCGACGGCGCCCGGCTGGCCAGTGACAACACCGTGTCGATCGTGCGACGGTCCGGGAAGCGAGCGCTCATATGTCCACCATCGCGCCCCGAACCGAGCCCGGCTAGAGACGAAAGTCACCAACCCCTGCGGTGCGGGCGCGAACCGACGAGATCGCCCTGTTCCGCGACGTCGCGGCTGCGGTAGACGATGTAGGGCCGGAACAGGTAGCCGATGGGCGCGCTGAACACGTGCACCAGCCGGGTGAACGGCCACAGGCAGAACAGCACCAGCGCGATCGTCACGTGGATCTGGAACCACGCCGGCGCCTGCACCATGAGATCTCCCCGCGGCTGCAACATCCAGATGGACCGGAACCACGGTGACACGGTTTCGCGGTAGTTGTGCTCGGCGCCGACCGGGGTGGCGCCGATCAGCGTGCACGACAGCCCCGCCACGATCGCCATCACCAGCACCAGGTACATCACCTTGTCGTTGACGGTGGTGGCCATGAACACCGGGCCGGTGGTACGGCGCCGATACACCAGCAGCGCGATACCGGTCAGCGTCGTGACGCCCGCGATGCCGCCGAGGATCAACGCCTGGACGTGGTACGCGTGCTCGCTCAGACCGACCGCGTCGGTCCAGGATTGGGGTATGACCAGCCCGATCACGTGGCCGACGATGACGACCAGGATGCCGAAGTGGAACATCGGGCTGCCGATGCGCAGCAGCCGCGACTCGTAAAGCTGCGAGGACCGGGTGGTCCAGCCGAACTTGTCGTAGCGGTACCGCCACCACGTCCCGACGGCGACCACCGCCAGCGCCACGTAGGGCACCACATCCCAGTAGATCTCCAACCCGGACATCTCAGTGCCCTCCTTCCGTCCGGCGTGGCGGCATGGTCAGCGTAAAAGGTTGCAGACCAACGGCTTCGGCAGGCGGTCCCTCGACGGCCAGTCGCTGCGCGCGAGCCACCTCCGCGCTGGCGGCGGCGGGCAGCGTCGCCAGCACAGCCCCGACGGTGTGCGCATAGGGTGACTCCACCTCGCACAGCGCCCGATACAGCACGTCCAGGGGCACCCGGTGCTCGACCAGCAACCCGCGGCCGCGGTCGGTGTCGACGGTCGCGGCGAACTCCAGCACCACCGGCAGGTGATCGGGTGCCTCGTCGCGCGGTGGCGTCACGCCCGCGTCCCGATACGCTTGCGCGAACGCCAACATCGCCGCACCCCGATTGCGGGTGTCGCCCGCGGTCCAGTAGGTCAGGTACATGGTGCAGCGCCTGCGCAGGTCGAAAATGGCAACGTAGTCCTGCGCGGCGCGCATCGGGTCCATCGCCCGCAACGCGGCGACGGTACGCGAAAGCTGCTCGCCCGCAGCGTGGTCCAGATGCTGCAGCAGTTCCTCGGCGGTCGCGAGTCGCTCGGCGGCTGGGTAGCTCAGCAGCAGCGACGCGCACTGCCACACCAACCGGTCGCCCAGCGCCGTGCGCTTTCGCTTGAGCACCTTCACTGGTCGTCCCCGTTGCGCGGGAACATGCCGCGCGGGGTGCCACGGCCGTCCCAGTTGAGCAGATTGACCCGCGAGGGTCGCGCCTCGTTGGCGGCCATCCCGCCCGAGGTCTGCCGGTGTTGCAAGGCGTGGAAGGTCTCGACCGCCACCGGCACCGGGTCGCCGCTGGCCTCGCCGAACGGCCCGGACTCGTACATGCCGGGACCGCCGTCGAAGTCCAGCGAGCAACCCGTCTCCTCCACCGAACCCGGTACGGTCGCGGCGTAGGCGGTCGGAATCACGTACCGTTCCTCGTATTTCGCCAACGCCAGCAGCCGGTACATGTTGTAGACCTGCTCCTCGGTCATCCCGACGGCTTCGGGAATGTGCGGTTGGGTCTCGCGACCGAGGTTGATGTCGCGCATGTACGACCGCATCGCGGCCAACCGCCGCAGCACCCCCTCGACCACAGTGGTGTCGCCCGCGGTGAACAGCCCGGCCAGGTATTCGATCGGGATGCGCAGCGACTGCAGCGCGCCGAACAGGTTGCCCAGTTCCTCACCGTCGTGCCCGTCTCGAGCCACCGCGTCGACCACCGGCGACAACGGCGGGATGTACCAGACCATCGGCATGGTCCGGTATTCCGGATGCAGCGGCAGCGCCACCTGATACTCGTGGATGAGCGCGTAGATCGGTGAGCGCTGCGCGGCCTCGATCCACTCGTCGGAGATGCCTTCGGCGCGCGCACCCGCGATCACCTGCGGATCGTTCGGGTCCAAAATGATGGACTTCTGCGCCTCGTAGAGGTCGGTCTCGTCTTCCACCGACGCCGCGGCGGTCACCGCGTCGACGTCGTAGAGCACCAACCCGATGTAGCGCAACCGCCCGACACAGGTCTCCGAACACACCGTCGGCAACCCCACCTCGACCCGCGGATAACAGAACGTGCACTTCTCGGCCTTGCCGGTCTTGTGGTTGAAATACACCTTCTTGTAGGGACATCCGGACACACACATCCGCCAACCGCGGCAGCGGTCCTGATCGACCAGCACGATGCCGTCCTCGGCGCGCTTGTACAGCGCCCCCGACGGGCACGACGCCACACACGACGGGTTGAGGCAGTGCTCGCAGATGCGCGGCAGATAGAACATGAACGTCTGCTCGAGTTCCAGCTTCACCTGTTCGCTGACCCGCTCGAGCACCGGATCGCCCGGCACGATCTCGGGCGAACCGCCGAGGTCGTCGTCCCAGTTCGCCGACCACTCGATGGTCATCGGCTCACCGCTGATCAGGCTGCGCGGCGGCGCGGTCGGCATCTGGTCGCCCAGTGGAGCGGACAACAGGTTCTCGTAATCGTAGGTCCACGGCTCGTAGTAATCCGACATGCTCGGCATCTTCGGATTGGCGAAGATGCGGGACAGCTTGGAGAACCGCCCGCCGTCACGAAGCCGCAACCGGCCCTTGCGGTCCCGGATCCAGCCGCCTCGCCACCGTTCCTGATCCTGATACGTCCGGGGATAGCCCTGCCCTGGGCGGGTTTCGACGTTGTTGAACCAGACGTACTCGGTGCCGGGCCGGTTGGTCCAGGCCTGCTTGCACGTCACCGAGCAGGTGTGGCAGCCGATGCATTTGTCGAGGTTCATCACCATCGCCAGTTGCGCCATGACCTTCATCGTCAGAACACCACTTCCTGGCTGCGCCTGCGCACCACCGTGACCTCGTCACGCTGATTGCCGGTCGGGCCCAGATAGTTGAACGCAAACGCGTTCTGCGCATAACCGCCGGCCATGTGACTGGGCTTGATCAACAACCGGGTCAGGGAGTTGTGGATGCCACCGCGCTTGCCGGTGGTCTCCGACAGCGGCACGTCGATGGTGCGCTCCTGGACGTGGTAGACGAACACCACCCCTTCGGGCATCCGGTGGCTGACGATGGCGCGGCACACCAGCACCCCGTTGCGGTTCACCGCTTCGACCCAGTCGTTGTCGCGGACATCGATCTTGGTTGCGTCGGCCGGGCTCATCCACATCGTCGGCCCGCCGCGCGACAGCGACAGCATCAGCAGATTGTCCTGATACTCCGAGTGAATCGACCATTTCGAGTGCGGGGTCAGATAGCGCACCGTCAGGCCCACCCCGTCGCGGTGGCCGACGGCCTGGTCACCGAACAACCGGCCCATGTCCAGCGGCGGCCGGTAGATCGGCAACTGTTCGCCGAGTTCCTCCAGCCAGTCGTGGTCCAGGTAGAAGTGCATCCGCCCGGTGAGGGTGTGAAAGGGCTTGAGATGTTCGATGTTCACGGTGAAGGGGGCATACCGTCGCCCGCCGGTCTCACTGCCCGACCACTCCGGGCTGGTGATGACCGGGACGGGCCGAGCCTGGGTGTCGGCGAACGTGATACGGCGTTCCTCACTGCCCTCGGCCAGGTGCGCCAGCCGCTGACCGGTGCGCTTCTCCAGTTCGCGGAAACCTTCCACGGCGAGCCGGCCGTTGGAGGTCCCCGACAGCGCCAGGATCACCTCGGCCATCCGGGCTGCGGTGGTGATCGCCGGCCGCCCGGCGGCCGCGCCGCTGCTCATCACCCCGAACGTCTTGGCCAGCTCGGCGGCTTCCTGCACCGGCCGGGTGGTGATGCCCTTGGTGGTGACGCCCAGCTCCTCGACGAGGGGTCCCAGCGTGGCCCATTCGTCGGCGATCGCGGTGTAGTCGCGTTCGACCACCGCCAGCGGCCCCATGGTCTTGCCGGGCACCGGCACCTCGCCGGTGACCCGCCAATCCCGCTCGACCCCACCGGGATAGGCCATCGCCCCCGGCGTATCGTGCTGAAGCGCACCGAGCACGACATCGGTGCGGGCGCCCAGATGCTTGGTGGCCAACGCGGTGAATGCGCGGGCGATCGCGCCGAATGCCTCGTAGTCCGAACGGGTTTCCCACGGCGGGTCGATCGCGGGGGTGAACGCGTGCACATACGGGTGCATGTCGGTGCTGGACAAATCGTGCTTCTCATACCAGGTGGCCGCAGGCAGCACCACATCCGAGAGCAGGGTGGTCGAGGTCATCCGGAAGTCGATCGACATCAGCAGGTCGAGCTTGCCCTCGGGCACGTCGTCCGACCAGGTGATGTCGTTGGGCCGCAGGTCTTCCGGTGCCGGGTCGGCCTGCAGGTTGGAGTCGGTGCCCAGCAGGTGACGCAGGAAGTACTCGTTGCCCTTGCTCGACGAACCCAGCAGGTTCGAGCGCCACACGCTGAGCACCCGCGGCCAGTTGCGCGGGTTGTCCGGATCGGTGACGGCCAATTTCAGCTCGCCCGAGGCCAATTGCTCGGCCACATAGGCCGGGATCGGCCGGCCTGCGGCCTTGGCGTCGTCGGCGACGTCCAGGCTGGACCTGTCGAACTGCGGGTAGAACGGATTCCAGCCCATCGCCGTCGACGCCGCCAACACGTCCATGGTGTGCTTGCCGCGGAACCGGCCGCGCCCGGTCGGACTGGCCAGCGCGTCGGCGCGGTAGCGGTCGTAGTTCCACTGGTTGGTGTGCACATACCAGTACGAGGTACCGGGCATCTGCCGCGGGGGCCTGACCCAGTCGGTGGCCATCGCCATCGTCGCCCACCCGGTGACCGGCCGGCACTTCTCCTGGCCGACGTAATGCGCCCAGCCGCCGCCGTTGCGGCCCATGGACCCGGTCAGCAGCAGCATCGCCAGCACCGCGCGGTAGGTCGCGTCACCGTGGAACCACTGGCAGATGCCCGCGCCCATGATGATCATCGAGCGGCCACCGGACTCCTGTGCGTTGCGGGCGAACTCGGTGGCGATCCGGATCGCCTGCGCTGCAGAGACTCCGGTGATCTGCTCCTGCCACGCCGGGGTGTAGGGCCGGGTCGCGTCGTCGTAGCCGGTCGGCCAGTCCCCCGGCAACCCCGGCCTCGCGACGCCGTAGTTGGCCAACATGAGGTCGAAGACCGTGCACACCCGGTGCTCGCCGACCCGGCGCACGGGCACACCGCGGATCAACGTCTCGCCGCTGCCCTCGGGGTTGTCGAAGGACGGCAGCCTGATCTCCGCGGTCGGCCCGTCCTCGGTGCGCACCGTCAGCGCGGGCACCAGGTCACCGAGGTCGAGGTTCCACTTGCCGACGCCGTCCTCGCCGTAGCGGAAACCCAACGAGCCGTGCGGCACCGCGACCGTATCGGTGGCGCCGTCCAGCAGCACCGGTTTGAACGCGGCGTTGTCCACCTGCTGGCCGAGATCCTCGGCGGTGAGCATCTTTCCGGGCACCAGCGCACCGTCGCGCTCTTCGAGTTTGACCAGAAACGGCAGGTCGGTGTACTGACGCACATAATCGACGAAGAACGGCACGCGTTGGCGGACAAAGAATTCCGACAGGATCACGTGACCCATCGCCATCGCCAGCGCACCGTCGGTACCCGCCGCGCACGGCATCCATTCGTCGGCGAACTTGGTGTTGTCGGCGTAGTCGGGACTGATCGCGACGACCTTGGTGCCGCGGTAGCGCACCTCGGCCATCCAGTGCGCGTCGGGGGTTCGGGTGACCGGGACGTTGGAGCCCCACATCATCAGGTACGCCGCATCCCACCAGTCCCCGGACTCGGGCACGTCGGTCTGATCGCCGAACACCTGCGGTGAGGCCACCGGCAGATCGGCGTACCAGTCGTAGAACGACGTCATCACCCCGCCGAGCAGTTCGACGAACCGCGACCCGGCCGCGAACGACACCATCGACATCGCCGGAATCGGCGAGAACCCCGCGACCCGGTCCGGCCCGTAGGTCTTGATGGTGTGCACGTGTGCCGCGGCGATCATCTCGGTGGCCTCGGCCCAGGTGATCCGCACCAGCCCGCCCATCCCGCGGGCCCGTTGGTAGCGGCGGCGACGCTCGGGGTCGGCCTGGATGTCGGCCCAGGCCAACACCGGATCGGTCAACCGCGCCTTGGCCTCCCGGTACATCTCGACCAGCACCCCGCGGGCATACGGATAGCGCACCCGGGTCGGTGAGTAGGTGTACCAGGAGAACGCCGCCCCGCGCGGGCAGCCGCGTGGCTCGTATTCGGGGCGGTCCGGGCCCACCGACGGGTAGTCGGTCTCCTGTGTCTCCCAGGTGATGATGCCGTCCTTGACGTAGACCTTCCACGAGCACGACCCGGTGCAGTTGACGCCGTGGGTGGAGCGCACCACCTTGTCGTGGCTCCACCGGTCGCGGTAGAACACATCGCCTTCCCGGCCGCCCCGGCGGTGCACGGCGCGCCCGTCCCCGGAGCTTTCGCCGGGCGTGAAGAACCGGCCGCTGCGCTGCAGCAGGTCCTCGACTGAGCCACCGGTGCGCGGGGGGCTGGTCACGGCGACGCCTCCTTGGGGTCGGGTTCGCGGGCGTGCAACCGCAGAACGGTGTAGCCGAGCGCGATCAGCGCGGTGGCCACCAACAGCGAGAGCCCGACGCTGAAATCGTTTTCGACCTGGTCGTAGGTGGCCCCCATGACCAGCGGCGGGAAATAGCCGCCGAGCCCGCCGAACGCGGCGACGATGCCGGTGACCGCGCCCACCGACGTCGCCGGCGCGCGGCGTGCCACCCAGGCGAACACCCCGCCGGTGCCGATGCCGAGGAAGATCGCCAGGGTGATGAACGTCGCCGCCGACCAGACGTCCGGCGGGGGCTGGAAGATCGCGACGAAGGCCGCCACCGCGGTGCCCGCGAAGGACACCACCACCACGTGCTTGGGCGCGAAGCGGTCGGCCAGTGCGCCCCCGACGGGCCTGGCCAGCACCGCGGCCAGCGCAAACCCGGCGGTGCGGGCGCCCGCGTCGACGGCGGAGAAATCGTAGATCGCCCTGATGTAGGTCGGCAGATAGTTGCTGAACGCCACGAAGCCGCCGAACACCACCGCGTAGAGGAACGACATCTCCCAGGTGACACGCAATTTCGCGGCCGCGCGCAGCTTGGGCACCACCGCATCGGTGTTGGGCACGAAGTGCGGCGAGTCGTGCAGGGCGAACACGCACAGCGCGGCCGTCACCGCCAGCGCGATCGCGATGATGACGTGGGTGCTGAACAGCCCGAACCAGTTGACGAACCGGGGCGTGAAGAACGCCGAGAGAGCGGTGCCGACCATCCCCATGCCGAACACGCCGGTGGCGAAGCCGCGGCGGGAGGCGGCATACCAGTGGTTGGCGAACGGGATGCCCACGGCGAACACGGTGCCCGCGATGCCCAGGAAGAAGCCGAACACCAGCAGCATCGGATAGGACCCCGCCGATCCCGCGGCGCCGACGGCCAGCACCGGCACGATCGAGGCCAGCGTCACCGCGATGAACATCACCCGTCCGCCGTAGCGGTCGGTCAGCGGCCCCACCGCGATCCGCCCCAGCGCCCCGACCAGGATCGGGGTGGCCACCAGAACCGACGCTTCGGTGCTGCTCAGCGACATGTCGCCGGCGTAGGTGGTGGACAGCGGGCCGATCATGTTCCAGGCCCAGAAGTTGATGGCGGAGACCCAGGTGGCCAGCGCCAGATTCCACCCCTGCCGTGCGCCGGTGTCCGGCGAAGTCGCCGCGTTCACACCCCTACACAACCATCACGGCGCAAAATTGGCCGGACTTTTGGCCGAAACCGCACTGTCGAAAGTTGGCGAATTCCAACCGTGTTCGCCGTGCGTCGGGGTCAGCGCTGCAGCAGCCGCCGCAACGTCTGCAGATCCGCGGCGACCGCCGCCGCATCGGCCTCGAACTCGGTGTCGGTCATCCCTGGCCGTCTACGCAGCGTGAACACCACCTCGCAGCGGGCCTCACCCACACCGGCGGGCACCACCCGCAGCGGGTTGTACACCGTCTCACCCGAGGGTAGCCGCACCACGTGATCGAGCACGCCGAACTCGTTGGTCGGGGAGAACTCGACGACCACCTGCCCCATCGGCGAGTCGGCGACCCAACCGTCGGCGCTTTGGCGCAGGCCGCCCTCGGCCAGGCCGGCCGCCCACTGCGGCCAGCTCTGCGGATCGGCCGCGAACGCGTAGACCACCTCGGGTGCGGCGTCGACCCACACGCTCAGATGCCGCGACTCCATGCGGCTAACCCCCCAGACAACCCGGGCCGAGCAGTGCCTTGAGGTCGCCCATCAGCGCCGAGGAGGGCGTCACGCGCAGCGAGGCGTCCAACTCGAGCGTGGTGATGCGCTCTCCACTGATCAGCCGCAGGTGTACCTGCGCGGTGCCGGGATGGCGGGCGAGCACCTGTTTGAGCGCGGTCACCTTGTCCACCGTGCACTGCCGCGTCGGCAGGCTGACCGCCAACGGACGGTTCACCTGGGCGTTCGAGAAGTCAGGCACCACAAGCTCGTTGGCGATCAGCGAGATCCGGTCGTCCCGGATCGCCACCCTGGCCCCGATCAGCACCACTGCGTCGTCGGCGATCTCGGCGCCGAACGTGGAATAGGTCTGCGGGAAGAACAACACCTCGATGCCACCGGTGAGGTCCTCCAACTGCGCTGACGCCCAAGGCAACCCGTTCTTGTTGACTCGCCGGTTGACCGAGGCCAAGATGCCGCCCACGCGCACCTGGGTGTCGTTGGCGACATCGCCGTCGAGAATGGCCGGGATCGCGGTGTCGACCTGGGCGGCGAGCAGATGCGCGATGCCGTTGAGTGGATGCCCGGACACGTACAGTCCCAGCATCTCGCGTTCCAGCGCCAGTTTGTGCTTGTCGTCCCACTCCTCGTCGGGCACCTTGATCGAGAACACCGCGTCGGTGGCGGTGTCGGCGCCACCGAACAGGTCGAACTGACCCATCGCCTCGGCCTTCTTGGTTCCCAGCACCGACTCCACGGCGTCGCTGTGCACCAGGAACAGACCCTTGCGGGGATGGCCGAGCGAGTCGAACGCGCCGGCCTTGATCAGCGATTCCGTCACTTTCTTGTTGCAGGCCGCGATGTCGATCTTGTTCAGGTAGTCGGAGAAGTCGACGTACTTGCCCTTCTCCGTGCGGGTGTTGATCAGGGAGGTGACGACATTGGCGCCGACGTTGCGCACGCCGCCCAGGCCGTAGCGGATGTCCTCGCCGACCGAGGCGAAGTTCATCGCGGATTCGTTGACATCCGGCGGCAACACGGTGATGCCGAGCCTGCGGCAGTCGGAGAGGTAGACCGCCGCCTTGTCCTTGTCGTCGCGGACCGAGGTGAGCAGGCCGGCCATGTACTCGGCGGGATAGTTGGCCTTCAGGTACGCCGTCCAGTACGACACCAGACCGTAACCGGCGGCGTGCGACTTGTTGAACGCGTAGTCGGCGAACGGCAGCACCGTGTCCCACAGTGCCTTGATCGCGGCGGCGGAAAACCCGTTGGCCTTCATACCTTCCGAGAAGCCCTCGTACTCCTTGTCGAGCACCTCGCGCTTCTTCTTGCCCATCGCCTTGCGCAGAATGTCTGCTCGGGCCAGGGAGTAACCTGCCACCTTCTGCGCGATGCGCATGATCTGCTCTTGATAGACGATCAGGCCGTAGGTCTCCGAGAGGATCTCCTCGAGCGGTTCGGCCAACTCGGGATGGATCGGCTTGATCGCCTGCCGGCCGTTCTTGCGGTCGGCGTAGTCGTTGTGCGAGTTCTGCCCCATCGGGCCCGGCCGGTAGAGCGCGATCACCGCGACGACGTCCTCGAACCGGGTGGGCTGCATGCGGCGCAGCAGGTCGCGCATGGGCCCACCGTCGAGCTGGAACACGCCCAGCGTGTCACCGCGGCCCAGCAACTCGTAGGTGGTGGTGTCGTCGAGCGGCACCGACTCGAGATCGAGGTCAATTCCCCTGTTCGCCCTGATGTTCTCGATCGCGTCGCCGATGATCGTCAGGTTGCGCAGGCCCAGGAAGTCCATCTTCAGCAGGCCGATGGCCTCACACGACGGATAGTCCCAGCCGGTGATGATCGCGCCGTCCTGCGGCCGCTTCCACAGCGGGATGGCCTCGGTGAGCGGCTCGCTGCTCATGATCACCGCGCAGGCGTGCACACCGGCGTTGCGGATCAACCCCTCCAGCCCGAGCGCGGTCTCGTAGATCGTCCGCACGTCGGGGTCGGTGTCGATCAAACCGCGCACCTCGGCGGCTTCCTTGTAGCGTTCGTGGCTCGGGTCGGTGATCCCCGACAGCGGGATGTCCTTGGCCATGATCGGCGGCGGCAACGCCTTGGCGATACGGTCGGCGATCGCGAACCCGGGCTGGCCGTAGTTGATGCGCGCCGAATCCTTCAGCGCCGCCTTGGTTTTGATGGTGCCGAAGGTGATCACCTGCGCGACGCGGTCGTGGCCCCACTTGTCGGCGGCGTAGCGGACCATCTCCCCGCGGCGGCGGTCATCGAAGTCGATGTCGATGTCGGGCATCGAGGCGCGCTCGGGGTTGAGGAACCGCTCGAAGAGCAGTCCGTGCTCGATCGGGTCGATGTCGGTGATCCGCAGCGCGTAGGCCACCAGTGACCCGGCCGCCGAACCGCGGCCGGGCCCGACCCGGATGTCCACCGAGCGCGCATAGTTCACCAGGTCGGCGACGATGAGGAAGTAGGACGGATAGCCCTTGCCGCAGATGACGTCGATCTCGTAGCTCGCGCGTTCGACGTACTGGTCGGGCACTCCCTGCGGGAACCGGCGGGCCAGGCCCGCGTCGACCTCGTGGCGCAGCCACGACCCCTGGTCGTGTCCGTCGGGCACCGGGTACACCGGCATCCGGTCGCGTGGCTCCCACACCTCGGCGTAGGGCTGCACCCGCTCGGCGATCAACAACGTGGCGTCGCAGGCGCCCGGGATGCTGTCGTCGAAGATCGCCCGCATCTCGTCGGCGGATTTCAGGTAGTAACCGTCTCCGTCGAATTTGAACCGGGTGGGATCCGACAGCGTCTTGCCGGTCTGCACACACAACAGCGCTTCGTGGTTGTGGGCACCGTCGCGGGTGACGTAATGGCAGTCATTGGTGGCCAGCGGCGGAATGCCGAGCTTTCGGCCGATGTCGAGCAGTCCGTCGCGGACCCGGCGTTCGATGTCTAGGCCGTGGTCCATCACCTCGAGGAAGAAGTTCTCCGGCCCGAAGATCTCGCGCCACTTGGCGGCCGACTCCAGGGCCTCCCGGTCGTGGCCCAGCCGCAGCCGGGTCTGCACCTCGCCCGACGGGCAGCCGGTGGTGGCGATGATGCCCGCGGCGTTCTCGGCGATGATCTCGGCGTCCATTCGCGACCATTTGCCGAGCTGACCCTCGAACGAGGCCAGCGAGGACAGCTTGAAGAGGTTGCGCAGCCCGGTGGCGTTCTCGGCGACCATGGTGAGGTGGGTGTAGGACCCGCTGCCCGAGACGTCGTCGCCCTTCTGGCTCGGGTCACCCCACTGGATGCGCCGGGTGTCGAACCGGGACGCCGGGGCGATGTAGGCCTCGACGCCGATGATCGGCTTGATCCCGGCGTTGGTGGCGCTGTTGTAGAACTCGCTGGCGCCGAACATGTTTCCGTGGTCGGTCATGCCGATCGCGGGCATCTCCAGCCGCTGCGCCTCGGCCAGCATCGGGGTGATCTTGGCGGCGCCGTCCAGCATCGAGTACTCGGTGTGGTTGTGAAGGTGCACAAAAGACGAACCGCTCATAGGAGGGCAAGTCTATGGCCGAGCACCGACAGCTCTCGGCGTGTCGCGGTGCGTGTCTGATGTCGGGGTCGGATCGGGCTGTGACCAGGCGCGCTTATCGGCGTTCTGCAACCGCCGCCGGCTCGGGTTCGGACCGCTTCGCGTGCGGTCGCGCCGACCTGTTGATCAGCGTCACCAGCGGCGGCTGCCACCCCAGTTGGGCGGCGACTCCCGCCGCCATCAACAAGGCAACCATCGCCGCGAACCAGATGCCGTTCATACCTGCACGCTATTGGCCGACGGGGGGTCGAGGAATCGGGTGTTTCCCTATATCGCGTCGGAAACCGCGTCGGGACGAGCCAGCCGAGACACCCTGGGCCAGTCGGCGGCTGTCTCCGTGCGCGTGCAGGTGCCGGTGGGCAGGGGCGGGCCGAGCACCACCGGCGACGCCTGCTCCCGCGGCGGCGAATCCAGCAATCCGCGCGTGAGGATCTGGTGAAGTTGCTTGGCAATGGAAACAACGGTTTCTTGCGGATGCACGAAACCCGCGAAGAAACCCACCCCCCAGAACACCGCGAAAAGCATGTTCACCACGGCAGACGCGTCCACATCCTCGGGCAGTTCGCCCCGCGCGACCGCGTCGTCGATCATCCACCCGTAGAACCCCAGCACCGCCTCGGCGGCCGGTGTGTTGGCGCCGCGCATCCCCGGGTTGCGGTGCAGTTCAAGCCGCGAGGCGAGGATGAACCGCATCATCGAGCGGTCCGACAAATCCATCCGACGCGCGACCGCGACGAACGTGCCGAGCTGGGTCAGCAGCGTCTTCTCCCGGCGGGCCTGCGCAATGCAGTCGGAGACAAAGGCATACGCCTCCTTCTGGAGGCTGTCGTAGACCTGTTCTTTGGTGTGGAAGTAGTAGTGCATGGTCGGTCGGCTGAAGCCGGCGCGCTGCGCGATGGCCTGGAACGTCGCGGCCTCATACCCGCGTTCGTTGATCACTTCCCGCGCCGCCCGCAGGATGTTCGCCCGGGTTTCGGCCGAATCGGACCCCACCGGGCGACCCCGTCCACGACCACCCCCGAGGGGCGGCACTCTGCTCGCCACGAGCAAACGCTATGGCATTGCTGACAGGAGGTCAACTAGCGGTTCTGTGCAAACATCCGGGTACGTCGCAACGCGTCCACGCTGAACACCGCCAGCGCCACCCAGATCAACCCGAAACCCAGCCAGCGCGCGGGTGGCATCGGCTCGTTGCCGACCGCCACCCCCCAGGTCAGTTGCATCACCGGCGTCAGATAGAACAGCAGGCCCAGCGTCACGAGCGGTAACCGCTGAGCCGCCGCGCCGAAGAACAACAGCGGCAGCGCGGTGATCACCCCGCAGAACACCAGCAACGCGACGTGGGCCTGACCGTGGCCGGTGAAGGTGCCGTGCCCGCCGCCCTGCAGTACCGCGATGTAGGTCAGCGCCACCGGCGTCGCCACGGCCGCCTCGATTCCGACGCTGACCCGCGGATCCGTCGGCACCACCTTCTTGACCGCCCCGTAGAGCCCGAACGAGAACGCCAGCCCCAGACCGATGATTGGTGGCGCGCCGACCTCGACCGTGAGCACCACCACCGCGACCGCGGCCACGACGAGCGCGGCGAGCTGGGCGCGGTTGAGTCGCTCGCGGAAGAGCACCAGCCCCAGCATCACGGTCACCAGCGGGTTGATGAAGTAGCCGAGGGCGGCGTCGACGACATGGCCGTTGTTGACCGCGTAGATGTAGATACCCCAGTTCGCCGAGATCAGCGCCGACGCGCACACCAGCAGCAGCCACACCCGCGGGGTGATCGCCCGGATGTCGCCGAGCCGGCGCGCCACCATGAGCACCACCGCCATGAACAGGCACGTCCACACGATCCGGTGGGCCAGCACCTCGACGGCGCTCGCCGGTTTCAGCAGCGGGAAGAAGGCGGGGAAGGTACCCCACATCGCATAGGCGCCGACGCCGAAAAGCAGCCCACTTCTCGTCACAGCTCGTCGCGCAACACGTCGAGAGCGTCCTGCAGATCGGCCGAATAGGGGCTGGTGATCTCGATGCGCCGCCCGTCGGCGGGATGGGCGAAGGCCAACGACCTGGCGTGCAGCCACTGACGTTGCAGGCCAAGCCGTTTCGCCAGGGTGGGGTCGGCGCCGTAGGTCAGGTCTCCGACGCAGGGATGGTGCAGCGCCGCGAAGTGCACGCGGATCTGGTGGGTCCGCCCGGTCTCCAACTCGATGTCGAGCAGGCTGGCCGCCCGGTGCGCCTCGAGGGTGTCGTAGTGGGTGATGCTGTGCCTGCCGGTCTCGGTGACCGCGAACTTCCAGTCGTGGCCGCGGTGACGGCCGATCGGCGCGTCGATGGTGCCGGACGACGGGTCCGGATGGCCTTGTACCAGCGCGTGATAGCGCTTCTCGACGGTGCGCTGCTTGAACGCCCGTTTGAGCACGGTGTACGCGCGCTCGGACAACGCCACCACCATCACCCCCGAGGTGCCCACGTCGAGGCGGTGCACGATGCCCTGACGTTCGTGGATGCCCGACGTGCTGATGCGGAAACCCGCGGCGGCCAACCCGCCGAGCACCGTCGGACCGCTCCAGCCGACGGTGGCGTGGGCGGCCACCCCCGGCGGCTTGTCCACCGCCACGATGTCGGCATCGGAATACAGTATCGCCATACCCTCGATGTCGACAGGCGTATTCTCAACGGGCGCAGGCGCTTCCGGCAGCCGCACTTCCAGCCACGCGCCCGCGGTCAGCTTGTCGGCCTTGCCGACCCTGGCGCCGTCGAGGTCGACGCCGCCCTCCTCGGCCAGCGCCGCGGCCGCCGTGCGGGACAACCCCAGCAGGCGGGCCAGGCCGGCGTCGACACGCATCCCCGCCAGGCCCTCGGGCACCGGCATCACGCGCGTGGTGCTCACGGGGCAGTGTCGGCCTTGCGCCGCCCGACGGTGTCGAAGTCGAACCCCAGCAGTGACAGCACGACCAGCAGGATCGCACCGCCCACCACCGACGGGTCGGCCACGTTGAACACCGGCCACCAGCCGATGGACAGGAAGTCGACGACGTGGCCGCGCAACGGGCCGGGTGAGCGGAAGAACCGGTCGACCAGGTTGCCCGTCGCGCCGCCGAGGATCATGCCCAGCCCGATCGCCCACCAGGGCGACACCAGCCGCCGGCCCATCCAGATGATGCCGATCACCACGCCGGTCGCGATCAGCGTCAGCACCCAGGTGTAGCCGGTGGCCATGGAGAACGCCGCGCCGGAGTTGCGCACCAGCGTCCACGTCACGGTGTCGCCGATGATCGACACCGGCTGACCGGGCGTGAGCAGCCTGACGGCGAGCACCTTGGTGACGATGTCGACCACCAGCACCACCGCCGCGACGGCGAGCAGCAGCCGTATCCGACGTTTCGGCGCAGCCTGCGGCGCCGCGTCGGTTTCCGGCTCGGCCGGCCCCGTGGATTCATCGGTCACTCCCCCATCATCCCAAAGGTTGCGTGGGGGAGAATTCGCCCCATGGGCCGCCTCGTCGTCATCACCACCGGCGGCACCATCGCCAGCGGTACCGGGGCCGACGGGGTCAAGCGGCCGACCCGCAGCGGGGCGGACCTGACGGCCGGGCTGGAGGTGGAGGTCGTCGACCTGATGTCGGTGGACAGTTCGATGCTGACGCCGCCGGACTGGGACCGCATCCGGGCCGCCGCGGCGTGCGGTGCCGACGGCGTCGTCATCACCCACGGCACCGACACCATGGAGGAGACCGCGCTGTGGCTCGAGCTCACCTACGACGGTGCGGCGCCGGTGGTGCTGACCGGCGCGCAGCGCAGCGCCGACGCCCCCGACGCCGACGGGCCGGGCAATCTGCGTGACGCGCTGAGCGTGGCCGCCAGCCCGTCGGCGCGGGGCTTGGGCGCGGCGGTGTGCTTCGCGGGCACTGTGTGGCAGCCGCTGGGCCTGCACAAGGTCGCGACGACCGATCTTCAGGGGTTCACCGGGGAGGCGCTGGGGTCGGTGACCGACGGGCGGTACACCCCGTCGGCCGTCAAGGACAGACCGTTTCTCGGCGACCTGTCGGCCGCGGACGCGCCGCGGGTGGACATCGTCGCGGTGTATCCCGGCGCCGACGCGGCGGCGATCGACGCCTGCGTGGCGGCCGGGGCGCGTGGCATCGTGCTCGAGGCGCTCGGTGCGGGTAACGCCGGCGCGCCGGTGATCGACGCGGTGCGCAGGCACTGCCTCGGCGGCGTGGCGGTCGCGGTGTCGACCCGGGTGCCCGGCGGTCGGGTCCGCCCGGGCTACGGGCCGGGCCGCGCACTGGTCGACGCCGGCGCGGTGGTGGTCCCGCGGCTGCGCCCGCCGCAGGCCAGGGTGCTGCTGATGGCCGCGCTGGCGGCGCAGGCGCCGCTGTCCGTAGTCTTCGCGAGGTGGGGCTGATGCGCGTGGCGGGTTGCGCGGCGGTAGCGGCTGTAACGGCCCTCGCCTGTGCGCCGGTGGCCGCCGCCCAACCGCCGCCGGGCGCCGACGCCACCGACGACTATCCGATCGCCGAGGGCGATTACCGGCCCGGCCCCCCGCCGAACTACGAGGTGTTCTTCACCACGCCCGACGGGATCCACTGCGGCATCGGCCCCAACGGCGGTCCCATCGGTTGCGACGCGGTGCCGATGGATGCGCCCGGGGGTACCAACCAGACGTTTCTCACCAGCGGTGCCCCCGCCGAGTACCGCCACTCCGACACGCCGACGTTCACCTACCCCGGCGTCGACGTCCTGCCGCCGGGACACCGGCTGGAGAACTGGGGCGCCGGCTGCGCGGTGGGCCACCAGGGCACCGTGACCTGTAAGACCTACGGCGGTCACGGGTTCACCATCTCGGCGGTCTACGGGGTGCTCTGGTAGGTCTCCATCTCCCGTAGATAGTCCGGCCAGTCGAGGCTGTCGACGGGATTGGCGCGGGTGATCTCCGCGGTGTCGTCGCGGAACGTGTGCACGGGCCCGGGGCCGCTCGCGCGGGTTTCGAACCGCACCGTCATCACGCCGTGACCGGCCCCCTGGATCCAGCCGTGCCCACGGGTGCTGTGGATGACGTCGTCACCGACCCGCCACGCCGGTGCGGCCGCGGCCCGCTCGGTGAGCGTCGGCGGCACCCGCACGCCGTCGGAGTGGTGTGGCGGGTCGTCCTCGGCGATCAGGTCCAGATCGGGAAACAGTGACTCCTGGTGAACGTCAGTGAGCCCGGAAAAGCCTACGCCGACAAGCCGAACCGGGCCGATCTCGAGCGGGTTGAGCAGCAGCCTGCGCGCGGTGGCGACCAGTGTGGCCGCGTCGGTGGTGGCGTGCGGAAGCGTGGCCGACCGGGTGAGCGTACTCATATCAGACTTCTTCAGCTTCACCGTGATGGTGCGTGCGCCACGACCGTCCTTTGCCAGCCGACGGTGGGCGTGCTCACCGATCGGGCCGACCGCCTCCCGCAACTGGTCGAGGGTGGTCAGGTCCTCGGGGAAGGTGGACTCGGCGCTGATCTGCTTGGCCGGCGCGTTTTCGGCAACGGGACGCTCGTCGATGCCGCGAGCCAACTGTTGCAGCGCGGGACCGACCGTCGCGCCGAGGATGTCGGCGGCCTCGGCGTCGGTCAACGCGGCGAAGGCACCGATGGTGTCGATGCCGAGCCGGTGCAATTTCTCCTCGGCAACCGGGCCGATGCCCCAGAGTCGCCGTACCGGAAGGCTTTTGAGCAGTGGCACCTCCTCGTCACGGCGGACCACCCGAATGCCGTCGGGTTTGGCCAGATCGGATGCGATCTTGGCGATCTGCTTGCCCGAGCCGGCACCGACAGAGGCGACCAGACCGGTGGCTTCGAAGACCTTGCTCTTCAACTGTTTACAGAACGCATCGACCGCCTCGGCGGGCGCGCCCGCGAGTTCGGCGGGCTCGGCGAAGGCCTCGTCGAACGAGAGTTGCTCGAGCACCGGAACGCTTGCCCGCACGGTGTCGAACACGCGACGGCTGGCCACTCCGTACACCACCCCGCGCGGGGGAAGCACCACCGCGGGCGCCCCGACCAGTCGGCGGGCCTGGTGCATGGGCATCGCCGACCGCGCGCCGAACACCCTTGCCTCGTAGCTGGCTCCCGCGACCACACCACGACCGCCGATGCCTCCGACCAGCACCGGCCGCCCGCGCAGCGTCGGTCGGGTCAGCTGCTCGACGGACGCGAAGAACGCGTCCATGTCGAGGTGCAGCACCCAGCGAGCGGTCACACGTCGATGCTAGGTCCAGCCACCGCTAGCCTTGCTGGTGTGGCCAGTCATGAGGTGGCGATCACCGACGACAGCATCCGGCTCGGACAGTTCCTCAAACTCGCGGGGCTGATCGACTCCGGCGCCGACGCCAAGGGCGTCATCGCAGACGGTCTGGTGCGCGTCAACGGCGACGTCGAGCGCAGGCGCGGCAGGCAATTGCGGGTCGGCGACGAGGTCTCGCTCGCCGGACACAGCGCGGTGGTCACCGGCGCCTAGTCCTTGGCGCGAACGTCAACTTGTGCTCGAGATTTTTCGAAATCCTCGAGCACAAGTTGACGTTCGGCAGTGACGAGTTACGCCTTGGCGATCGCCACCCGCACGCCGTCACCGATCTCGGCTCCGTCGGCGGGCTCGCCGAACTCGAAACTGGTGGCCAGGACCTCGCCGGCAATCAGGTCTTTGTGGGCTCGCGCCCACTTCTCACGCTGGGGCGGAACCGCCATCACGACCGAGATCCTGTCGGAGATGTCCAGACCCGAGGACTTGCGTAGCTCCTGCAGTTCGCGAATGCGGTCCTTGGCCCAGCCCTCGGCCTCCAGTTCCTCGGTGACCGTGCCGTCGAGCACCACCAGCCCCGCCCCGTCAGACAGCGCCGCGGTGTAGTCCGGGTCGGCGGCCACCAGCCGCGAGCTGTACTCCTCGGGTTGCAGCACCGCCGGCCCGGCGCTCAACGTCCCGTCGGGGTTGGCGACGGCCTCGCCCGCCTTGACGGCCTTGATCGCGGCCTGCACGTCCTTGCCCAGCCGTGGGCCCGCGACGCGGGCGTTGACGGTCAATTCGAAGCGACCGTAGGCGGCGACGTCGTCGGTGAGCTCCACCGCCTTGACGTTCAGCTCGTCGGCGATCAGCGCCCGATACGCTTCCAGCCGCTGCGGGTTGGCCACGGCGACCGTGAGTTTGGGCAGTGGCAGCCGCACCCGCAGCTTCTTGGCCTTGCGCAGCGAGGAGCCCACCGAGGCGACCTCGCGCACCAGGTCCATGTCCGCGACCAGTTCGGGATCCCGCGGTAACAGGTCGGCGGCGGGCCAGTCGGTCAGGTGCACCGAGCGCTCACCGGTCACGCCGCGCCAGATCACCTCGGTCATCAGCGGCAGCAGCGGCGCCGCCAGCCTGCCGGTCACCTCCAGCACTGTGTGCAGGGTGTCGATGGCGTCGGGGTCCTCCTCCCAGAACCGCGAACGTGACCGTCGCACATACCAGTTCGTCAGCGCCTCGGTGAACTGGCGCAGCTCGTCGCAGGCACCGGAGATGTCGCAGACGTCCAACGACTCGGTGAGGTCGTCGCGCAGCGCGGCGAGCTTGGCCAGGATGTAGCGATCCAGCACGTGCTTGAAGTCGGTGCGCCAGGTGCCCTTCTTCGGCGCATACAGCGTGAGGAAGGTGTAGGCGTTCCACAACGGCATCAACACCTGCCGCACCCCGTCGCGGATGCCCTGCTCGGTGACGATGAGGTTGCCGCCGCGCAGGATCGGTGAGGACATCAGGAACCAGCGCATCGCATCGGAGCCGTCACGGTCGAAAACCTCGGTGACGTCGGGGTAGTTGCGCAGCGACTTGCTCATCTTCTGGCCGTCGTTGCCCAGCACGATCCCGTGCGCCACACAGGTTTTGAACGCCGGCTTGTCGAACAGCGCGGTGGCCAGGATGTGCAGGGTGTAAAACCAGCCGCGGGTCTGACCGATGTACTCGACGATGAAGTCGCCCGGGAAATGCGGCTCCTCGGCGCCGGTTCCGTCGAACCAGTCGCGATTGTCGAACGGATAGTGCACCTGAGCGAACGGCATCGACCCCGAGTCGAACCAGACGTCGAGCACATCGGGGATGCGTCGCATCGTCGAGCGTCCGGTGGGATCGTCGGGGTTCGGCCGGGTCAACTCGTCGATGTGGGGCCGATGCAGGTTGTCCGGGCGCACGCCGAAGTCGCGCTCCAACTCGTCGAGGCTGCCGTAGACATCGATGCGCGGATAGGCCGGATCGTCGGAGCGCCACACCGGAATGGGTGTGCCCCAGTATCGGTTTCGCGAGATCGACCAGTCGCGCGCACCGGCCAGCCACTTGCCGAACTGGCCGTCCTTGACGTGCTCTGGATACCACGTGATCTGCTGGTTCAATTCGACCATGCGGTCGCGGAACGCGGTCACCTTGATGAACCACGACGACACGGCCCGGTAGATCAGCGGGTTGCGGCACCGCCAGCAGTGCGGATAGGAGTGGTCGTAGGTCTCGTGGCGCAGCAGCACGGCCCCGTTGCGCGCCGCACCACCCGAACCGCCCTTGAGGTCACGGATGATCTGCGCGTTGGCGTCGAACACGTGCTGGCCCGCGTAGTCGGGCACGGTTTCGTCGAACCGGCCCCTCGGATCGACCGGGGTGACGGCCTCGATGCCCGCCGCCTGCGCAGTGGCCATGTCGTCCTCGCCGTAGGCCGGCGACATGTGCACGATCCCCGTGCCGTCCTCGGTGCTGACGAAGTCGGCGGGCAGCACCCGAAACGAGTTCGGCGCGTCGGCGAAGTATCCAAACGGCGGCAGGTAACGGGTGTCGAGCAGCTCCCGGCCGGTCAGCGTCGCCAGGATCGTCGGCTCATCACCGAGTTCGCGGGCGTAGGCGGCCAGTCGGGCCTGCGCCAGCACGTAGCGATGCTCGTCGGGGCCCTGCACCAGCACATAGTCGACGTCGGGATGGACCGCCACGGCCTGGTTGGACGGCAGTGTCCACGGCGTCGTGGTCCAGATCAGCAGGTAGGCGCCGGCGAGATCCCCCCCGGCTTCCCCGTTGACGCGGAAGCCGACCGTGATCGCCGGGTCCTGGCGGTTCTGGTAGACGTCGTCGTCCATCCGCAACTCGTGGCTGGACAGCGGGGTCTCGTCGTTCCAGCAGTACGGCAGCACCCGGTTGCCCTCGTAGGCCAGACCCTTGTCCCACAGCTGCTTGAACGCCCAGATCACCGACTCCATGAAGGTCGGATCGAGGGTCTTGTAGTCGTTGTCGAAGTCGACCCAGCGCGCCTGGCGGGTGACGTAGGCGCGCCATTCGTCGGTGTACTTGAGTACCGAAGCCCGGCACGCCTCGTTGAACTTCTCGATGCCCATCGCCTCGATCTGGGCCTTGTCGGTGATGCCGAGTTGGCGCTGCACTTCGAGTTCGGCGGGCAGACCGTGGGTGTCCCAGCCGAATCGGCGCTCCACCTTGTAGCCGCGCATCGTGCGGTACCGCGGCACGATGTCCTTGACATACCCGGTGAGCAGATGCCCGTAGTGCGGCAGCCCGTTGGCGAACGGCGGTCCGTCGTAGAACACGTACTCGGGTGCGTCATCGCGGCGGGCCACGCTCGCGCGGAAGGTGTCGTCGTCCTCCCAGTACCGCAGGACCTCGGTCTCCATCGCAGGGAAGTTCGGCGCGCCTGCCGCCGGCTTCGGATAAGCGGTCACGTGTCTCCTGTGCCTGATGTCGGCCTCCGGCCTCCGGAAGCCTGAGGTTCGTTCTAGGCACGGGGACGACGTCGCGCGGTGCGCGAGCGCCGCGGTACCACCCCGCTTGCGCACGCGTGTGCGCCGCTCACTTTCGGGCGATGACGGGCCCACCCGTTCGGGTCTACTGAGCTGTCTACTGAACTGAGGACAGCCGTTCTTCCGAAGGCTCCCCGGTGATGGCCGGATCGACGCCGCAGGCCACCCAGTCTATCGTCGCGCGTTACAGCGGCGGCAGCGCGTCCGATGTCATCTCGAAGAGCGCGAGCGGGAACTGCTCCACGAGCTCTTCGACGGTGTAGGCCTCGAAGCGGCCGGTGTCGTACCACCAGTCCAGGTGCACCATGCCGTCGGTGCGGTACACCCGCACCTCCAGCGCGTGACCCATGCCGGGCGGCGTCTGCTGCACCGAGTTCGCCCCGTCGGCCACCTCGCCGATGTAGTTGAAGTAGACCTCGGCGGGGCCGTCGACGACGGTGTCAGACGCGACCACCAGTGCCCGGTGGACCTCACGCAAGATCTCCGTCGCGCCGGCCTGGCGCCCGGTGGCACACAACAGCGGCACCGCGTCGAGCAAACAGCGGCCCTCGCTGGCGACGTCGACGGGCACCAGACCCTCACCCAGCGTGCGCCCGATTGTGCGGGCGAGCGCGGCCAGCAGGATCTCGTCGGGCGCCACACCCAGCCATTCCGAGGCTCCGTCGAGTTCAGCGGTCAGTTCTGCGGTGTCGCGTGTCGACAACCGGAACATACCCGCCGGATGCGTCGCGTCGGCGGTGTCGTAATCCACCACGCGGACCGTTGCTGTCGCAAATTCACCTAGAGGTCCGAGGACCTCGGCCGCCATGGGGGCCATGTAAGGAGCAACCATGGGGAAACGATAACTCAAGCGTCCCAGAATTGGGAGACCACTCCCAAAAGTGTGACGCTAGGGTAAATTTTGGCAACGATTTCCAGTTTGCGGCCGCGACTGCCCAAAGCCGGGAGATTGGTCTATGGTGGTTGGGTGCCACGGACTGACGAGAACGGCAGGCAACTGAAAGCCCTGCTCGACTACCTGCTCGACGGGGATGTCGAGGCGAAGGACATCTACGACGCGCTCGACATCTCCAGCAGTACCTATTACCGGCGCATCAAGGAGTCCGACTATCCCGACGCCGAGGAACTGCGTCGCGTCGCCGACAGGTTCGGCCTCAGCTACCCCGATCTGCAGGTGCGGTTCGGTCTGATGAGCCGCCAGGAGGTGTGGAGCTACGTCGAGTCCACCCCGTTCACGGTGACCGCTGTGCAGGAAGCCACCAGGACGAAGACCCATCCGCCCAAGCTCTCGGAGCTCAAGCCACGCAGTGACGCTCCACCCCTTTAGCCCTATACTTTGCTGAGGACACGGCAGCAAGAAGGTTAGATCCATGGGGCTCGCAGCACTGATCGTGATCACCCTGTGCTGCATCGCATGGAGTCTATGGATCCGGCGGGTCACCTGGACATCCCGCTGGGAGGTCGCCGCCACCCTCAACATCGCGTTGCAGGGCCTCGCGGTCATGCTGATGTCACCGTGGGCCTCCGAGACGGTCGGGGTGGCCCTGCACGCGCTGACCGGAAAGTGGAACCTCGAGGATTTCATCGGCCACGACGCCTATATCGTCGCCGCGTCGGCCGTCGTCTACAACTCGCTCGGCAGGCTGCAGGAAGACCACGATCTGCAGCGGTCGTTTCGGCAGTGGGTCGAGTTCCCGGCCACTATCTGCATTCCGCTGCTGCTCGTGACGTTCTGGCTCGGCAACGGGTCGAGCATCTACCATCGGGACTTCTTCCAGGTCCCCACCGACTTCTGGCTGAACATGTACTGGCTGCTGCTGTGCGGCCTGCTGATCTACCTGCTGGCCTACGGGGCCCGCGCGCTACTGATCTTGCGTAAGGATCCACGTTCGCGCACGGTCGCCAACGTCTACCTGGTGGCGTCGGCGTCGGGCGTGGCCGCATGTGTGGCCCGGTTGGCCACCGCCTTCATCCCGCCGCTGCAGAGCTGGGACAACGGTTCGGCGCTGGTTTGGGTGTTCGCGTGCGGTTGCGGCGCCGGCTTCGCGCTGATGTCCGCGGAGTCGTGGCGGCGAAAGACGCGGTGGTTCAGCGGCGCCAACCGCTAGATCGCGCTCGAACTAGCCGGCGACCGGACGGGGCACCTGGTAGGGCGCGCCGAAGCCGGGCACTGTGTCGTAGCCGCGCTTGCGCGCCGTGGCGGCGTCCTTTCGGATCAGGGCGCCCAGTCCGGCGAACGTGACCTGGTCGAGCACCATCCGCGTCAACAGCCGGTTGTGGACGAACCCGAACGACAGCCCGCTGCTGGGATCGGCCCATCCCACCGAACCGGCCAGCCCCGCGTGGCCGAAGCCGGGCAGGAAACCGGGCGGGAACGGCACGCTGTGGTAACCGAGGTGAAATGACAGCGGCACGAAGATGTTTCGGTCTGGAACCAGGCTCGGCTTGCCGGTCAGCTCGGCGGTCCGCTCCGGCGAGAGGAACTGCTCGCCGTCGATGCGGCCGCCGTTGGCGATCGCTCCGTACATCTTGGCCAGGCTGCGCGCGGTGGTGACGCCGTTGGCCGCCGGGATCTCCGAGTCCAGAAACGGGGTGTCGCCCTGCACCACCGATTTCATACCGGGGAAGTACATCGAACCGAACGCGCCGGAGAACCTCAGCCCGGCCACCCGCGGCGCCACGAAATTGAACACCGGGTTGGCGAGTGTGCCCTGCGGCGCGAGGATCTGCGCGGCCCGGGTCGGCGCACCGGCCGGGGGCCGGCCCAGGTACAGCCCGTCGGTGTTGAGCGGTTCGGCCAGTTCTTCGCGGATCAGATCGCGCATGCCCTTGCCGGTCACCGCGCGACCCAGTCCCGACATCAGCCACCCGTAGGTCAGCGCGTGATAGGCGGGCCGACCGTAGAGCACCCGGTTGACCGGTGCGGCGGCGATCCGCTTCTCCATCGCCTGGTGGTCGAGCAGCTCGGCCTTGCGCACGCCGTTGAGCTGGGACAGCCCGGCGCGGTGGCGCATCACGTCACGGACGGTGATGTGGGCCTTGCCGTTGGCGCCGAATTCCGGCCAGAACTCGGCGACCGGTGCGTCGTAGGTGATCAGGCCGCGGTCGGCCAGCCGGTGGATGACCGTGGAGGCCAGGCCCTTGGTGACCGAGAAGACCATGGCGCCGGTGTCGGCGGTCCAGTACTCGGTGCCGCGCCGGTCGGCGTACCCGGTCCAGATGTCGACGACGGGTTCGCCGTGCAGGTAGACGGCCAGTGCTCCCCCGCCGAACCGGCGGCCCGGAAACAGCCGCTTGAACGCGCCCACGGTGCACCCGAAGTTCGAGTCCGCAGCGCCCTGGATACCGTGCGGGAGCGCCGCGCTGCGCTCCCGGGTCTTGACACCCGTCACAATGTATTTAATTTACCTGGCCCCCCGGCAAATAAACCGGGTGTTATCCATTCGTTAGATCAGCGCACGTCAGCGGCGTCGAGGATGCGCTGCGCAGCAAGCGTCGGGGTGAGTTCGCCGTCGCGCACCTGCCGTTCCAGCTCGGCGCGCATCTTCTTGACGTCGGGGTGCGACATCACCCGGTCCAGCACCGTGTCGCGGACCAGCGACCAGGTCCAGTTCACCTGCTGCGCCCGGCGCCGGGCCTCGAACTCACCGGCCTCGGTGAGCACCCTGCGGTGTTTGAGCACGGCCTCCCACAGTTCGGCGAGACCGATGCCGTGCAGGGCACTCATCGTGAGAACCGGTGGGCGCCAGAGGGTTTCGCGGGGGTAGATCAGCCGGATCGCGCCGGTGAGTTCACGTGCCGCGGCCTTGGCCTCCACCGCGTGCTCACCGTCGGCCTTGTTGACCACCACGATGTCGGCGAGTTCGAGCACCCCCTTCTTGATGCCCTGCAACTGGTCACCGGTGCGCGCCAGCGTCAGGAACACGAAGGTGTCCACCATGTCGGCCACGGTGACCTCGGACTGTCCGACACCCACCGTCTCGACGAGGATCACGTCGAAGCCGGCGGCCTCGAGCAACACGATGGTTTCGCGGGTGGCCTTCGCGACGCCGCCCAGGGTGCCCGAGGTGGGTGACGGGCGGACGTAGGCGTCGGGATGCACCGCCAGCCTCGCCATCCGGGTCTTGTCGCCCAGGATGGACCCGCCGGTGCGTGTCGAGGAGGGGTCCACGGCCAGCACCGCGACGCGATGGCCCTGTTCGATCAAATACATCCCCAGCGCCTCGATGGTGGTGGACTTGCCCACCCCCGGCACGCCGGTGATGCCGACGTGCATCGCGTTACCGGCCTCCGGCATCAGCTCCAACAGCAGTTGCTGGGCCTGTTCGCGGTGATCGGCCCTGGTCGATTCGACCAGCGTGATGGCCCGCGGGAGCGCCGCACGATCGCCGCTGCGCACGGCCGCCGCAAGTTCAGAGACCGACTTTCCCATCTAACTCAGGTCGTAACCCAGTCGCTCGGCCAGCTTGCGGAGCAGGCCGATGGCGGCTTCGGAGATGACGGTGCCGGGCGGGAAGATCGCGGTGGCGCCCGCGGCGTACAACTCCTCGAAGTCGCCGGGCGGGATGACCCCGCCGACCACGATCATGATGTCGGGCCGGCCCACCTCGGCGAGCGCCTCGCGCAGCGCCGGCACCAGCGTCAGGTGCCCGGCCGCCAGCGACGACACGCCGATCACGTGCACGTCGTTGTCGGCCGCCTGCTGCGCGACCTCGTCCGGGGTGGAGAACAACGAGCCGACGTCGACGTCGAACCCGATGTCGGCGAACGCGGTGGCGATGACCTTCTGGCCGCGGTCGTGGCCGTCCTGGCCCATCTTGGCGATCAGGATGCGCGGTCGCCGACCGTCGGCCTCGGCGAACTTCTCGACCAGCTCGGTAGCTTGAGACAGCGGAGTGATTTTTCCTCCTCCGAACCCGGCTTCGTCGCGGTAGACGCCGGAGATCGTGCGGATCTCGGCGACGTGGCGGCCGAAGACCTTCTCCAGCGCGTCGGAGATCTCCCCGACAGTCGCCTTGGCACGCGCCGCGTCGATCGCCAGCGCCATCAGATTGTTGCCCAAGCCGTCCTCGCCCGCCCGGCCCTGTTCGCCTGCGGCCCGGGTCAACGCGTCCAGCGCGGCGCGGGTGGCGTCCTCGTCGCGGTCCTCGCGCAGCTGTGCCAGCTTGGCCAGCTGCTCGGCACGCACCCGGCTGTTCTCGACCTTGAGCACCTCGATGTCCTGGTCCTCGTCCACCTGGTACTTGTTGACACCGATGACGGGCTGCTGGCCGGAGTCGATGCGGGCCTGCGTGCGGGCGGCCGCCTCCTCGATCCGCAGCTTGGGGATGCCGTCGCTGATGGCCTGCGCCATACCGCCGCGCTCGGCCACCTCGCCGATGTGCATTCGCGCCGCGGTCGCCAACTGGTGGGTCAGCCACTCGACGTAGTACGAACCGCCCCACGGGTCGATGGGCCGGGTGGTGCCCGACTCCTGGGCCAGCAACAGCTGGGTGTTGCGGGCGATGCGGGCGGAGAAGTCGGTGGGCAGCGCCAGCGCCTCGTCGAGCGCGTTGGTGTGCAGCGACTGGGTGTGGCCCTGGGTGGCCGCCATCGCCTCGATACACGTGCGCGCGACGTTGTTGAACGGATCCTGCGCGGTCAGCGACCAGCCCGAGGTCTGCGAGTGGGTGCGCAGTGACAGCGACTTCTCGTTCTTCGGGTTGAATTCGGAGACCAGTTCGCTCCACAGCAGCCGGCCGGCCCGCAGCTTGGCGACCTCCATGAAGAAGTTCATCCCGATGCCCCAGAAGAACGACAACCGCGGTGCGAACTTGTCGATGTCCAGGCCGGCGTCCAATCCGGCCCTGATGTACTCCACACCGTCGGCCAGCGTGTAGGCCAGCTCGAGATCGGCTGTGGCCCCGGCCTCTTGGATGTGATAGCCGGAGATCGAGATGGAGTTGAACTTCGGCATCTTGGCGCTGGTGTAGGCGAAGATGTCGGAGATGATCCGCATCGAGGGCTTGGGCGGGTAGATGTAGGTATTGCGGACCATGAACTCTTTGAGGATGTCGTTCTGGATGGTGCCCGCCAGCTTCTCCGGCGGCACCCCCTGCTCCTCGGCGGTCACCACGTACAGCGCCAGGATCGGCAACACCGCGCCGTTCATCGTCATCGACACCGACACCGACGACAGGTCGATGCCGTCGAACAACTGGCGCATGTCCAGGATCGAATCGATTGCCACCCCGGCCATTCCGACGTCACCCTGCACACGCGGGTGGTCGGAGTCATAGCCGCGGTGAGTCGCCAGGTCGAACGCCACCGAGAGGCCCTTCTGCCCCGCGGCCAGGTTGCGCCGGTAGAACGCGTTCGACTCCGCGGCGGTGGAGAACCCCGCGTACTGGCGGATGGTCCACGGCTGGTTGACGTACATCGTCGGATACGGGCCGCGTACGTACGGCGGCGCACCCGGGAAGCTGTCGAGCGGATATCCGGCCTCGACGACGTCATCGCGGTCCGCGCCGATGTAGACCGGCTTGACGTCGATGCCCTCGGGAGTGCTCCAGTCCAACTGCTCGGGGGTGTAGCCATGGGCGGCCGCGGCCTCGGCGACGTGGGAGGCGACGTCCTCGGGGGTCGGCGGCGTGCCGCCCTCGGCGTCCAGTGGCACGTCGGCGAAGCTACCGATACCGGTGGTGGCCGAAGCCGCCCCGCCTGCGACGTCGTTGACAGTCACGTCAGGCCCCCAATCTGGTCAGCAGGTCCGACAGTGCGCCGACCGCGTCGATCTTCGCGGTCAGATAGCCGTCGGGTTTCGAATCCGCCTCGGCGACGGCCTTTTCCGGGCCGGCGAGAAGTACGTGCGACACCCCGGACGCCCTGGCCGCCTCGACCGCCGAGGAGGCTTCGGTCGCGTAGCGGGCGTCGGTGCCGCAGATCACCGCGACGGCCGACGACTCGGCACCGTCGGTGACCGCCTCGATGCCACCGGAGGCGAGCAGGTTCGTGGCGAACGTGGTGCGGACGTTGTGTTCGGCCAGCGGCCCCAGCGGCAGCAGCCGCACCCGCGGCCGCGATCCCGTCTTCGCCAGGAACGCATCCGAACGGTCCCGCAGCGCCTCGAAGTCGGCGGCGTAGCGCACCACCCCCGGCAACGAATCCCCCTGCGGTAGCGGTTCTTCGGAGAGATTCGGAAACTCGTTGACCCCGGTGATCGCGGTGCGCCGATGCGCGATGTCGCTGCGCCGACGCTCGGCCACCTCGGCGATCTGGCGGGTGACGAAGTCGTGGGCGGCCTGAAAGCCGCCGCGGGACTCGATGTCCTGGAAGTGTTTCCACGCCAACTCGGCGAGCTGATCGGTGAGGCCTTCGACGTGCCAGGAGCCGCCCGCGGGGTCGAGCACCCGCCCGACGTGGGACTCCTCGAGCAGCAGCAGCTGGGTGTTTCGGGCCATCCGACGCGCGAAACTCGGTGACGTGCCCGGAAAACCGCCGGGGATCGCGATGTCGAACGGATGCACCTGCACGGTGTCGGCTCCACCGACACCGGCCCCGAACGCGGCCACCGTGGTGCGCAGCATGTTCACCCATGGGTCGCGCTTGGTCATCATCGGAAGCGACGTCACGGCGTGGAGCTTGGCCGCACCCGACGTCGGCGCCCCCACCACGTCGGCGACCCGGGCCCAAAGTCGACGCGCCGCACGCATCTTGGCCACCGTCATGAACTGGTCGTCATCGGCGGCGAGGCGAAAGCTGATCTGCCGCAGGGCCTCCGCGGGCGCAATGCCGTGCTCGCCAAGCAGCCGCAGATAACCGACCCCGGCCGCGACGCTGCCTGCCAGCTCCCACGCGGCGCTGGCGCCCAGATTGTGAAAGGCCGGGCCGTCGACGGTGACGGCCCGCACGTGGCCGTCGAATTCGCGCAGTTGCGCGGCGACTTCGGTCACCTCCGCGACACCGGGAGTCGCGCGACCGCTGACCGCCGCGGTCAACGGATCGGCGCCCAGATCCAGCGACAGCCGTCGGCGTTGGTCGTCGTCCAGATCGCCCAGCAGCCCGGGCAGCACCTCGGCGACCGCGCGGTATTGCGAACCGTCACCGGCGATCTCGAGTATCACCGGCACCAGATCCAGGAACACCCCGTCGAGCAGTTGACCGAGTTCAGCGGCCCCCACACCGTCGGCTTCGCCGATCCGCAGCACCACCGCGCCCACTCCCTCGGTGAGGGCGAGCAGCAACGCACCATTGGTCTGGTTCGCCGTGCCCGAACCGTCGGCGGGAAACGCCTCGGCCACCTTCCAGCCGGACTTGACGTCGCGGTGCGCGTCGGCGCCGCGCACGAACGGCCATTGACCGGGCAGCGCCGGTTCGGGCAACGCGTCGAGGCTCGTGTAGAGGGGATGTATCGGAAAACCGTCATAGGTCGGCGAGTCCAGCAGAACTTCCGGTTCGGCAGGCAGGTCGGCGGGATCCCGCCGGCTGCTCTTCGCCAGCACCCCGGCGACTGCCGAACGCCAACGCTCGTGATCCGCCTCGATCACACTGGGTTTCTGCACGCCATCAGGCTAATTGATCACCGATTCGGCCTTGCCCGCCGGTCCGGGTGGTTTGGCCGTGATCGTCGCGTGCGCGGCCGCGCCGACAGGTGGTCCCCACCGCGGCACCGTACTCTTGGAAGACGTGAACACCGTCGTCAGCACGTTGCGTGCGCTGCGCGTCACGGTCGTGGCGACGGCGGCCGCGGTGCCACCGCGACGGCTGCTCGCGATCGGGGCCGGGATTGTGATTCTCATCGCAGTTGCCCTGCTGGTTCCGCTGCCCACCGCCATCCAGCTGCGGGACTGGGCGACGTCGGTCGGGCCGTGGTTCCCGCTGGCGTTTCTCGGCGCGCACACCGTGGTGACGGTTTTTCCGTTCCCGCGCACGGCGTTCACGCTCGCCGCCGGGCTGCTGTTCGGGCCGGTGCTCGGCATCGGGCTGGCCGTCACCGCGGCCACGGTCAGCGCCGTCATCGCGCTGCTGCTCGTGCGCGCCGCCGGCTGGCAACTCAACCGCCTGGTGCGGCACCCTCGTCTCGCATCACTGGACTCCCGGCTGCGCGAACGCAGCTGGCTGACGATCCTGTCGATGCGGCTGATCCCCGCCGTGCCGTTCTCGGTGCTCAACTACGCCGCAGGGGCGTCGGCGGTGCGGGTGCTGCCGTACTCGCTGTCGACACTGGTCGGGCTGGTACCCGGCACCGCCGCGGTGGTGATTCTCGGCGACGCGTTGACCGGCAATGTCAGCCCGCTGCTGGTGCTGGTGTCGTTGTGCACTGCGAGCATCGGCGTGACCGGGCTGATCTACGAGATCCGGGTGCACCGCCGGCAGCACCGCAAGACGCCGGCTACCGCGTGCCGGTGAGGTAGCGCTTGCTCTCCGGGCGCAGGAGCAGATATACCAGCGCGCCGTAGATGAGCAGGAAGAGCAACTGACCCGGCAGCTCACCGCCGGCGATGTTGATGACGGCCGCGATCGCGATCGCGATGGAGGCTGCCGCGGCGGTGAACAACAGAAGCCGACTGCCGGTGCCGCCGCGTAGTGCCGCGAGCCCGCCCCAGACCAACAGGGCACCGAACGCGACGTGCAGAATGCCCACCGCGGCATACAGGATCGCCATCCCGGCCGACGTGTCCGAGACGAACGCCGCGCCGACCAACAGCAGCCCCGAAATGATCTCGTAGGCGGCCAGGATGAAGGCCAAAACCGCCGCGGCGGCCACCGGGCCCGGCCGCTGCGCCGCTTCGCTGGCCGTGGTCTCGACGGCCGCCGGTGTCGCGGATTCCGACGTCGGCTCGTCCTGCGGAGCCTCCTGCGCTGCGTCCTGATCCGGATCCGGTTGCGACATCTTGGCCTCCCTCTCACCACCGTGGCCGCAAGTTAACACGGCACCGGCGCCACAGCGGGTGATTTCGGCCACCTACAGCGAGTGCGCGCCGCCTCCGCCGTCACCCTGCGCGGGGGCCTGCCGCGACGTCAGCGGCGGGGGGCTGTAACCGGGCCCCTCCACCGGAGTGCGGGCCTCGGCCTCGGCCTTGGCGACCGCCCTGGCGATCTCCGGATCGGTCTCGGTGGAGAACCAGTCCGCGACCTCGTCGCTGTCGTCCTCGGGTTTGGGCAGCTGTTCCTCGACCGGCGATGGGGTATACCGGAACACGCCGTCCTCGCCCGGTGCGCCGAGCATCTTGGTGAAGCCCTGCAACGCGGCGCCGAAATCGCTTGGCACCAGCCACACCTTGTTGGCCTCACCCTTGGCCATCTCCGGCAGCGTCTGCAGGTACTGGTAGGCCAGCAGTTCCGGGGTCGGCCTGCCCGCCTTGATCGCCGCGAACGTCTTCTCGATCGCCTTGGCCTGGCCCTGCGCCTGTAGGTACTGCGCGGCCCGTTCGCCCTGGGCGCGCAGCATCCGGGACTGCCGGTCGGCCTCGGCGGCCAGGATCGCCGCCTGCTTGGCGCCCTCGGCGGCCAGGATCTGCGCCTGCTTCTGCCCCTCGGCCTGCTTGATGGCCGATTCGCGGCTGCCCTCGGCGGTGAGGATCATCGCGCGCTTCTCGCGGTCGGCGCGCATCTGCTTTTCCATCGAGTCCTGGATCGACGGCGGCGGGTCGATGCTGCGCAGTTCGACGCGGGCCACCCGCAGACCCCAACGATTGGTGGCCTCGTCGAGCACCCCACGCAGCGCCGTGTTGATCTGATCGCGTGAGGTCAGTGTCTGCTCGAGCGTCATCCCGCCCACCAGGTTGCGCAGCGTGGTGGTGGTCAACTGCTCGACGCCCACGATGTAGTTGCTGATCTGGTAGACCGCCGCCTGCGGGTTGGTCACCTGAAAGTAGACGACGGTGTCGATCTGGACGGTCAGGTTGTCCTCGGTGATCACCGGCTGCGGCGGGAAGGACACCACCCGTTCGCGCAGATCCACCCGCGCCCGGATGCGGTCGATGAACGGCAACAGCAGGGTCAGCTGCCCGGACACCGTCTTGCTGTATCGGCCGAGCCGCTCGATCACCGCGGCCTCGGCCTGCGGGATCAAGGCGATCGATTTGGCGACGATGATGGCGGCGAACACCACCAGCACACCGACGAGAATCAAGCCGGCGACGGCACCTTCCATGACGAAAATCCTTCCGTATCCCCCAGCGTGGCTAGGGAAGTTTCTGGACGACGGCGGTCGCGCCGTCGATGTGCACCACGGTCACGTGGTCGCCCGGTTCGTAGACCTCGTTGTCGTTGAGTGGCCGCGCGGTCCATACCTCGCCTTCGAGCTTGACCTGGCCTGCGTGACGCGCCACCCGGTCCAGCACCAGCGCGCTCCTGCCCTCCAGCGCCTGCACCGGGTCCGGGAGGCCGGTGCCCGCGCGGAAGTGCCTGCGCAGGGCGGGCCGGACAAGCACCAGCAGCAGCACCGACACCACGGCGAAGACCGCACCGTGCACCCACAACTCGTCGAAGACGAGACTCGATCCGGCCGCGGCCAGCGCACCGCCGCCGAGCATCAGCAGGAACAGATCCCCGGTCAGCGCCTCCGCACCGGCGAGCGCCAGGGCGGCTACGAGCCAGATCAGCGCAGCGGGCATGGCGCCAGCCTAACGTGTGACGGCTGGCAGCAGGGTCTAACAACTACACTGCGAGCATCATGTGGTGCCCCAGTGTCTCGTTGTCGGTGTGGGCGAATGCCTGGCTCGCAGGCGTCGCGGCGCCCGACGACGTCCTCGACGCCTTATCGCTCTGGGCACCAAAGCATTCGGTCACCGCATACGACTCGGTGGCGGCCGGGCGAACCGGCCTGCCGTGGCCGGATCTGACCGACGGCGGTTCGGTGTCGCTGTTGCAGACGCTGCGCACCGCGGCGGGTGGGCCCGCAGCGGCTCCCCCGGTGGCGCTGTCACTTCCGGTTCCCGGGGACGTGCGAGGCCTGCCGCCGGGCACCCAGTTCCAGCGCGACGCGGTGGCCTCCGGTGAGGCGATCGTCGTCACCGGCGACGACGCCGGGACGATCGGGCTGGTGCCCGATGTCGAATACGGCGACGCAGCCGAGGATCCCGACGATCCCGACGCCCTCGGCGACCCCTGCGGGCTGGCCTGGACGGTGTATTCGATACCCGACGTGACACCCACCTCGGCGGTCGATCTGGGCGAGGCCGAATACGCGCTGCGCTCGGCGGTCCGGTCGGCGGCCGATGCGCTGGGCGCCCTACAGGCCGGGGCGTCGGGCACCGACGTGGAGGATCCGCGCGGGCTCGTCGAACAGGTGTTGCACGCCGAGCGCCGCCACCGCGTGCCCGGACACGCACCGACACGGGCGCTGCGGGTGCTGGAGAACGCCGCACACGTCGACGCGATCATCACCGTCGGTTCCGGGCTGATCCCGATCGGCCTGCACAGTTCGGCCGACGTGCAGACGGCCAGCGACGCGCTGCGTCCCCTTGCCGGCGTGGTCCGCGAGGCGCGGTTGGCCGCGGTGAACGCGATCCTGCACTCGGCGTGGCGCGGATAGCTCAGTCGCAGTTCGGCGTGCACAGCGCGCCATTGACCGAAATCCCCTGTAGCGGTGGGGTATTCGGGCGGCTTACCCGTAGCGGCGGACGGTCGTCACGCAACTCTTCGATGAGGGCGGCGGCCACCGTCGCCAGGTCGGCGTTGGGGGTGCTCGCCCGCGCGAAGGCCATTCCGGCCTGCTCGGCCTGCAGTCGAAGCTCGTGGTCGAGGTCCCACACCACTTCGATGTGGTCGGCGACGAACCCGATCGGGCACACGACTACGGCCTCGGTGCCGCCGCCTGCCAGAGCGGCGAGATGGTCTGCCACATCGGGTTCCAGCCACGGCACCTGCGGCGGCCCAGACCGCGACTGCCACACCTGGTCGTACTCGCGGTATCCGGCGGCCTCCGCGACCAGCGCGGCGGCGTACGCCACCTGCCGGGCGTAAAGATCCGTCCCGCAACGGGACCGGGCCGCGTCAGGGATCGAGTGAGCGGTGAACACCAGCCGCGCACCGGCCGGTACGCGTTTCGCGGCGTCGACAACGGCGTCGCTGAACATCCGCACCAGCAGCGGATGGTCGTAGTACTGGCGGATTTTCACCAGTTCCGGGGCGTCGGGGCCGGCTGCCCGGCGAGCCCGCCCGATGTCCTCGACGTACTGCGTGCAACTGGAGTATCCGCCCCACGCCGAGGTGGTGAACACCGCCGCCCGCCGCACGCCGTCGTCGCGCATGGCGCTGACGGCGTCCTCGATGTAGGGGTCCCAGTTGCGATTGCCGAAGTACACCGGCAGATCCACGAGGGCGCGCAGCTTTTCGATCAACGCGCGGTTGATGCCGTTGATCGGGGATACACCACCGAAGTGCTGGTAGTGCTCGGCGACGTCGATCAGCCGTTCCCGCGGGATGGCACGCCCCCTGGTGACGTTCTCCAGGAACGGCATGACCTGATCCGGCCCCTCCGGCCCGCCGAACGACAGCAGCAGGACGGCGTCTATCCGCATCAGAGCAACTGCGTACTGGCGCCGCCGTCGGCGTAGATGACCGTACCGGTGGTCGCGGGCAGCCAGTCGGAGATCAGCGCACACACGGTGCGCGCCACCGGCGTCGGATCCTTCATGTCCCAGCCCAGTGGCGCACGCTGATCCCAGCCCTCTTCGAGGAGCTTGATCTGATCGCCGGCGTCGTCACCGAGGGCACCACCGACGATCGCGCTCATCGCCAGCGTGCGAATGGGGCCCGCCGCGACCAGATTCGAGCGCACACCGTGCGGTCCCGCCTCCCGGGCCACGAACCGGTTCACCGACTCCAGCGCGCTCTTGGCCACCGTCATCCAGTTGTAGGCGGGCATCGCGCGAGACGGGTCGAAGTCCATACCGACGATGCCGCCGCCGCGATTCATGATCGGCAGCAGCGCCTTGGCCAGCGAGGCGTACGAATACGCCGAGATGTGAATGCCTTTGGCGACATCCTCATACGGCGCGTCGAAGAACGGGTTGATGCCCATCCCGGTCTGCGGCATGTAACCGATCGAGTGCACCACGCCGTCGAGCTTGTTGCCTTCGCCGATCGCCTCGGTGACGCGGTCGGCGAGGGTGCCCAGGTGCTCCTCGTTCTGCACGTCGAGTTCCAACAGCGGCGCCGGATTGGGCAGTCGGTCGACGATGCGCTGGATCAGCCGCAACCGGTCGAAGCCGGTGAGCACCAGTTCGGCACCCTGTTCCTGGGCGACGCGTGCGATGTGGAATGCGATCGACGAGTCGGTGATGATCCCCGTGACGAGGATTCGTTTTCCTTCGAGCAACCCTGCCATGTATGTCCTCAGTTCCTCAGTGGCCCATGCCCATGGCGCCGTCGACCGGAATCACCGCGCCCGACACGTAGCTGGCGTCCTCGGAGGCCAGGAAGCTGACCACCCCGGCCACCTCCTCGGCGGTGCCGACACGCTTGGCCGGGATGAACTCCAGGGCCCCCTTCTGAATCCTCTCGTCCAGCGCGCGGGTCATGTCGGTGTCAATGTAGCCGGGCGCCACCACGTTGGCGGTGACCCCCGCCTTCGACAGTTCGCGGGCGATGGAGCGGGCCATCCCGATCAGGCCGGCCTTGGAGGCCGCGTAATTGGCCTGGTTGCCGATGCCCCATGTGCCCGACACCGAGCCCATGAAGATCATCCGGCCGAACCGCTTTCGCTGCATGCTGCGCGACGCCCGCTGGGCCATCCGGAACGCCCCGGTCAGGTTCGCGTCGATGACCTTCTGGAACTTCTCCTCCGTCATCCGCATCAGGAACGCATCCGCGGACACCCCGGCGTTGGCCACCAGCACCTCGACGGGGCCCTGATGCTCCTCGACGGCGGTGAACGCGGCGTCCACGGCCGCGGTGTCGGTGACGTCGCACTGCACACCGAACAGTCCGTCGGGGGCGCCCGAACCGCGGTGGGTGACGGCGACCTTGTGGCCGTCGGCGGCCAGCCTGCGCGCAATCGCCAGGCCGATGCCGCGGTTTCCGCCGCTCACCAGTACCGAACGGGCGACGAACGGAGGGCGACCGGCCGTCCGGTCCGCAGCTTGCGCAGGTTTGTCGGTCATGATCGCCAACTTAACCCGTGGCCTGCTCTCGTCCGAAATCGCGTCGTCATCGCGGCGTCATCGCGATGCCCTCGTCACCCGAGATCGCCCCCGCGCACAACCCTCACATCGATCTCGACGCCGGGCTTGGCGGCCGGTGGTCAGTTGGGCAGTCGGCGGTTGATCAACAGCGCCGCCAGCGCGGCCAGCGCCAACACGAACGCCCCGAGCCGCAACCAGCCGACGCTCGCATCGCCCTTGATGGTCTCGTAGCCGATCTGCTGCTGCAGGTTGGCGTAGACCTCGCGCAACTGCTCGAGACTGGACGCGGTGAACGCCTCGCCGCCGGACAGATCGGCGATTTTCTTGAGCATCTCGTCGTCGACGGGCACCGGTTGGCGCTGGTCGTTGATCTCGACGTAGCCGTACGGCGTGCCGAACGAAATCGTCGAGATGGGCACACCCTGGTCCTTGGCCGTGCGGGCCGCGGTGTAGGCGCCCTTGGGGTTGTCCGGGTTCGACGGCACCGTCTCCTTGCCGTCGGAGAACAACACGATGCGCGCGGGCGGTGGCTCGTCGCCGCCGCCGATCACCGCGCCGACGGTCGCGATGGCCTGCAGCGCGGTGAAGATGCCCTCACCGGTCGCGGTGCGGTCGGCGAACTGCAGTTTGTCGATGGCGTTCTTGGTGGCCTCGCGGTTGGTGGTCGGCGACACCAGCACTGTCGCGGTACCGGCATACGAGATCAACCCGAGGTTGATGCCCGCGGTGAGTTCGTCGGCGAACTGCTTGGACGCCTCCTGCGCAGCGGCCATCCGGTTCGGCGACACATCGGTGGCCCGCATCGACTGCGACACGTCCATCACCAGCATGACCACCGCGCGGTTGCGCGGGATCCGCACGTCGTGCGTCGGCCCTGCCATCGCCACGGTGAGGAACAGCAGCGAGATCACCAGCAGGATGGCAGGCAGATGCCGCCACCGGGTGGGCCGCTTGGGCGCCACGCTCTCCAGCAGTTCCATGTTGGCGAACCGCAGCATTCTGCGGTGTCTTGCCAACTGCACGATCACGTAGAGCCCGGCCAGCGCGAGCACCACCAACAAGAACAGGAAGAACCACGCGTTTTCGAATCCCGACAGCGTTATCGGTCCGAGCAACGGTAAAGTCATGTGTCCCTTGTCGTTTCGATCATCGCTGCCCGGCCAGGGCGCCCCGTCGTCGGCTCGCCACGAACCGGACCACGTCTGCGATCCAATCCCGGTCGGTACGCAACGACAGCAGCGGCGCATCGCAGCGCCGCAGGGTGCGCGCTACCTCGGCACGGTGTGCGGCGGCGGCCTTGGCGAAGTCGTCGCGAAGTTGCTCGTCGATGGTGAACTCACGGGTGACACCGCTTTCGGTGTCCTGCAGTACGACGTCGCCGACGGGCGGCAGCTCGACATCGCGCGGGTCGAGCACCTCGATTCCGAGCACCTCGTGACGACCGGCGATGGCCCGCAGCGGACGCATCCAGTTGATCGGGCCGAGGAAGTCGCTGATGATCACCGCCATACCGCGCCTGCGCTCCGGCCTGCGCAGCGCGTCGATGGCGGCAGCCAGATCACCGCGCACCCCCAGCGGGGCCTGCGGCGTGGTCGCGATCGCCCGCAACAGTTCCTGCTCGTGCATGCGGCCCGACAGCGCAGGCACCCGGCGCATGGTGTCGCCGTTGGAGATGATGGCGCCCAACCGGTTACCACCCCCGCTGTTGAGAAACGCGATCGCCGCGGCGGCCGCCACGGCCAGGTCGCGCTTCTCGCAACCGACGGTGCCGAAGTCCAGACTGGAGGACACGTCGACCACCAGCCAGGTCTCCAACTCACGGTCGGCGATCATCTGACGCACGTGCGGTGTCATGGTGCGTGCAGTCACCGACCAGTCCATCCGCCGCACGTCGTCGCCGGGCTGGTAGATCCGCGACTCCCCCGGCTCGGACCCGGGCCCCGGCAGCAATCCGAGGTGGTCGCCGTGCAGCACGCCGTCGAGTTTGCGGCGCACCGTCAACTCCAACTTGCGCAGTGCGGCAGTCAACGCCGGGTCACGGATCTCCCCGCGTTGAAGCGACGGCAGATCTACGGTGCGGCCGGAACTAGTCACGAAGCGTTATCACCGGCCGCCGGCCGACGCCGCTGCGGCCGGCATCACCGGCGGCACCGAATGGCCTTGCTGCGGAATCGCGTTCACCTGTGGCAGCGCCACCGTCTGCAGGATGCGGTTGATCACGGTCTCCGAGGAGATCTCGTCGGCCAGCGCATCGTAGGTCAGCACCAACCGGTGACGCAGCACATCAGGGATCACCTCGACCACGTCCTGCGGGATCACGTAGTCGCGGCCACGCACCAGCGCCAGCGCACGTGAGGCGGCGATGATGCCGAGCGAGGCACGCGGCGAGGCGCCGTAGGCAATCCACGCCTTGGCGTCCGGCATGCCGAACTTCTCGGGCTGACGCGTGGCGGTGACGATGCGCACGACGTAGTCGACGAGCGCGTGGTGCACGAACGTGTTGGCCGCGACGTCCTGCAACCGCAGCAGGTCACCGGGGGCCAGGATCTGCTTGGGCTCCGGCGGCTTGACACCCATCCGGTAGACGATCTCGCGCTCTTCCTCGGGCGAGGGATAGTCGATGTTCAGCTTGAACAGGAAGCGGTCGCGCTGGGCTTCCGGAAGTGCGTAGACGCCTTCCTGCTCGATCGGGTTCTGCGTCGCCATCACCAGGAACGGCGCGGGCAGCGCGAAGGTCTTGCCGCCGATGGAGATCTTGCGCTCGGCCATCACCTCCAGCAGCGCCGACTGAACCTTGGCCGGGGCGCGGTTGATCTCGTCGGCGAGCAGGAAGTTGACCACCACCGGGCCGAGTTCGATGTCGAACTCCTCCTTGCCCTGCCGGTAGATCCGGGTGCCGACGATGTCGGTGGGCACCAGGTCGGGAGTGAACTGGATACGGGCGAACGTGCCGCCCACCACCTTGGCGAACGTCTCGACCGCCAGCGTCTTGGCGACGCCGGGCACGCCTTCGAGCAGTACGTGGCCCTTGGCGAGCAGACCGACCAGCATCCGTTCGACGAGCTGGTCCTGGCCGACGATGATGCGCTTGACCTCGAAGATGGCGCGCTCGAGGGTATGCACCTCGGCCTGCAACCCGCCGTTGGCCGGGGGCGCGGCGTGCGAGCCGGTGGGTCCGGGCGGACCGGAACTGAAGCCCTGCGCCGGGCCCTGACCGGAAAAACTTCCGGCGCCCTGCGGCGGCCCACTCGGTGACGTCATCAACGGTCCTCCCACACTGTGTGTTTTCACCACGTTCGTCTTCGCAGCGCCGACCGGTGGGCCGCGCGCTCGTGCTCAACTATTCCAGGCACTTCTTGATCCGTCGACGTCACCCTTGGGCGAGTCGGCCCCGGCCACACCATTGCAAGACATTGCGAACCAGCGCTCAGGATCCGTTCAGCACCCGCTCAGGATTCGGCTCAGGATTCGATGATGCGGGCGACGTAGGGCTGCAGGCCGGACTGCCGCACCGGGCTGACGGTGACCTTGCCCGCGCTGCCCGACGACTCCAGCATCTGCCCGCCGCCCAGATAGATCGCCACGTGTTGGCTGCCGTTGGGGCCCCAGAACAGCAGATCGCCCCGCTTGGCCTGCGACACCGGCACCTTGCGCCCGGTGTTGTACTGATCTCCGGAGTACTTGGGGATCAACACCCCGACCCCGGCGAATGAGAACTGGGTGAAGCCCGAACAGTCGTATCCGACGATATTGGCCCCGGAGTCGATGCCCCGGCTGGGACCGCTGGGCTTACCGCCGCCCCATGAGTACGGCGTGCCCATCTGCGACGCCCCGCGGCGGATCACGTACTCGATGGCCTGCGGGCCGCGCACCCGGCCGGGCGCCACGCTGGCCACCGGGGCGGGGCCGAAGCCGAGGCTGGACAGAAACTTCCGACCCAGGTTCATCGTGACTTCGGTGGCCTGCGCGGTGGCCGCCAGCGAGGCGTTGGCGATGGCCAGCGGGTCGCCGGGCGCGCCGGCGCTGATCAGCTTCGGCAGCGTGGGATCCCACTGGCCGTCCTCGGGTGCGGCTGCGGTGGGTGCGGCGACCCCGACCACGACGGCGGCCGCCGCGACCATCAGGGTGAGGCCGGTGATCAGGTGAAATAGCCTGGAACGCAAGGGAACCCTTCTCGTCACCATTCGATGAGACGTGTCGCGTACGGGGTCATGCCACTGCTTCGCACGGGTGAGACCTTGACGACCGACCCGGTGTAGGGCGCTTCGAGCATCTGACCGTCACCGAGATAGAGCGCCACGTGCTGGCTGCCGTTGGGACCCCAGAACAGCATGTCGCCGCGACGCATCTGCGCCGACGGGATCTTGCGGCCCGCGTTGTACTGCGAACCCGAGTAATGGTCGAGCTTGATGCCCACCCCGGCGAACGCATAGAGCATCAGCCCCGAGCAGTCGAATCCGACCGTGCCGGCGCCGGAGTCAATACCCCGACTCGGACCTGCGGCGTTGCCGCCGCCCCAGGAATACGGAACGCCCATCTGCGACATGGCGCGCTTGATGACGTACTCGGTGGCCTGCCTGCCGTGGACGCGCGGGATGGCGCCGTTGGTGAACCCGGTCTCGGTGGGCAGCAGCCCCAGCTTCTGCAGGAAGCTCCGGCCCAGGTCCTGAGTCACCTGCGCCGACGTCGACGCGATGCCCAGCACCGCGTTGATGATCGCGATGGGATCGCCACTGACGAACGCGCTGGGGATGGCCGGAAGCGTCGGGTCCCAGGGAGTGGCCCAGTTTCCGGTGGCGGGATCCACCCGCTGCGGGGCACGGTCCCAGTCGGCAGCCGGATTGGTCGGCGCCGCCGCGGGTTGTGCCTGTTGGCGGCTGGCCGAGGCCGACCACACCTGGGCCTTCTCGAGCTCGGCCTTCGCAGCCGCCCGTTCGGCGGTCAGCTTGTCGAGTTCGGCCTGTTGGGCGCGGAAGGTCTCCTGTGCCTGCGTCAACGCCGAGACGGCGTCCTGCTGGCTGGTCTCGGCCGCGACGACCGCTGCGTCGGCGTTCTGCTTGGCCAGCCGCGCGGCGGACTCCCTGTTCACCTGCTCGGTGCGGGCTCGCAGCAGATCGTTCATCACCTGTTGCGTGCTGATCGTCAGCGTCTGCCCGGCCGCCGCGGTCCCGAGGATGTCGGCGGGGTCGGACGCGGCGAGATACGAGATCGACGGCCCGTTGACATAGGTGGCCGCGGCGAAGGTGTCGAAGCGCTCCTGGGCGGCCGCGATCGCGGCCTCGGCGTCCTGGACCTGCCGCTGGCTGGCCTCGACCTCCTGCTGGGCCGCGGCCGCGTTGTCGCGGGCGGTCTGCACGTCGAGGATCGCCTTGTTGACGCTTTCCTGCTTGGCCTGGATCGCCGCGCCGAGTTCCTGCAGTTTCTGGTCGACGTTGGCCACGGCGGCGACCAGCGCGGCGAGGTTGTCCGGACTTCCGGGCTGGGCGGCACCCACACCGGGCGTGGCGAGCAGGACGGCAGCGATGACCGGGACCGCGCAGAACCGCGTGAACAACCGCGAAGCCGAGGCGCCGAGAGTGCGTCTCATGGACAAGGTCTCCTATGGCTCAACGCGAACGTGCCGGCACATTCGTCCGGTGGCCAATGCTCAGATGTCACATTAAGCACAACCACAACATCAGCTACCGATTGCACCGTACGTCACATCTGACGCCGAGGAAACTTTAGTAACAAATTACAAGTTTGTAATTGAAAAAAGCGTTATCCAACGGTGATATTCGCCATTCCCCGATCGGGGCGACGACGCGCGAAAGCCTCTGCGTCTCTAGGGTTTAGCGCTTCTCGGAGGCCGTCGCCCGCTTTGCCCGCACTTGCAACATTCGCGTTGCGACGACCGCGGCCAGCACACCCAAAACAACCACAATCGTGAATGCCGTCCATGGAAAATGGGGCGTCGTCAACTCGCTGACGAAATTCTTTGCCCCCTGCACCGGACCGCGTCCCTCGGCGACATCCTGACCGGCCTCCAACGTCACCCGGTCATACGTGGTGCTGAACGTGCCCGACTCCGTCGGGCTGAGCACCAGCACCGTGGCACCCGGATACGCCTCACCGACCTCGGTCGCGATGTCACGCAGCGGGGTGTCGATCGGCGGATTTCGGTCCACCACAACGATCTTCAGATCTATCCCCTGCTGGTTGGCGTCGGCGACCACCTCGGCGAGGCCGTCGTTCTCAGGGACGTCGGCGGCGCTGACCCCGTCGTCGGCGACATCGGCGATCACCAGGTTCATACAGGTGTCGACCGGTGTTGTCGCGGGATCCTCGCCGACAGGTGAACACACCTCCGGCGGAAGATACGACGGCAGAAGCGGGAGTACGTGCGGTCCGGTCACAGCAAGAAAGGTACGTGATCGGACCCCGGGTCAGCTGGATTGGTCCACCGGCGTGGAGTCGGCCGAATCGTGCTTGCGGCCGACGTGTGCCTCGGCGCGCATGCGTTCGATCATCTGCGGGTAGTGCAACTCGAAGGCCGGGCGCTCCGAGCGGATCCGCGGCAACTCGTAGAAGTTGTGCCGCGGCGGCGGGCAACTGGTCGCCCATTCCAGCGAGTTGCCGTACCCCCACGGGTCGTCGACCGTCACCGGCTCGCCGTAGCGCCAGCTGCGGAAGACGTTCCAGGCGAACGGCAGCACCGACAGCCCCAGGATGAACGCCCCGAGGGTGGAGACCACGTTGAGTTCGGTGAAACCGTCGGTGGGCAGGTAGTCGGCATAGCGTCGCGGCATGCCCTCGTTGCCCAGCCAGTGCTGCACCAGGAACGTGGTGTGGAAGCCGATGAACGTCAACCAGAAATGCAGCTTGCCCAACCGCTCGTCGAGCATCCGGCCGGTCATCTTCGGGAACCAGAAGTAGATGCCGGCGTAGGTGGCGAACACGATCGTGCCGAACAGCACGTAGTGGAAGTGCGCGACCACGAAATAGGAATCGTGGACCTGGAAGTCCAGCGGCGGGCTGGCCAGCATCACACCGGTGAGGCCGCCCAGCAGGAACGTCAGCAGGAAGCCCACCGAGAACAGCATCGGTGTCTCGAAGGTCAACTGCCCTTTCCACATCGTGCCGATCCAGTTGAAGAACTTGATGCCGGTGGGCACCGCGATCAGATAGGTGGTGAACGCGAAGAACGGCAGAAGGACCGCACCGGTGGCGTACATGTGGTGCGCCCACACCACCACCGACAGTGCGGCGATACCGATGGTGGCGTACACCAGCGTGGTGTAACCGAACACCGGCTTGCGGCTGAACACCGGGAAGATCTCGGTGACGATGCCGAAGAACGGCAACGCGATGATGTAGACCTCGGGATGCCCGAAGAACCAGAACAGGTGCTGCCACAGCAGCGCGCCGCCGTTGGCCGGGTCGTAGATGTGCGCACCGAGCAGCCGGTCGGCAGCCAGGCCCAACAGCGCCGCGGTCAGGATCGGGAACACCATCAGCACCAGGATCGAGGTCACCATGATGTTCCAGGTGAAGATCGGCATCCGGAACATGGTCATGCCGGGCGCGCGCATGCAGACCACCGTGGTGATCATGTTGACCCCGCCCAGGATGGTGCCCAGACCGGCGACGGCCAGGCCCAAAATCCACAGGTCACCGCCGGCGCCGGGTGAGTGCAGCGCGTTGGACAGCGGCGCGTAACCCGTCCAGCCGAAGTCGGCCGCGCCACCCGGGGTGATGAATCCGGACAGCGCGATCAGCGCGCCGAACAGGAACAGCCAGTAGCTGAACGCGTTGAGTCGCGGGAACGCGACGTCGGGGGCGCCGATCTGCAGGGGCAGCACCAGGTTGGCGAACCCGAACACGATCGGGGTGGCGTAGAACAGCAGCATCACCGTGCCGTGCATGGTGAACAACTGGTTGTACTGCTCGTTGGACAGGAACTGCAGGCCGGTGACGCCGAGTTCGGCGCGCATCAGCAGCGCCATCAACCCGCCGATGAAGAAGAAGACGAAGCAGGTGACCACGTACATGATGCCGATCAGCTTGTGATCGGTGGTGGTGATCAGCTTGTAGACGAGGTTGCCCCTGGGCCCCATCCGCGGCGGAAATGGACGTCGAACCTCGAGATTTCTTACCGCGGGCGCTTCGGCCGTCACGTGTCCTCCCAACGGGGGATGTGCTAGTGGATTCTCTAGACCTAGACGTTAGTCCCGAAACGGCAAAGAATGAACCATTGGCGACGAACAAGTTCCTGTCGCGATCGTCACTTTGCGGTGCCGCCACGGGGTTCCGGCGCGGCCGTCGCGGGAACCCCCGGGGTAGCGGCGCCTGAGCCGAAGGACAAGACTGGTGGGGCCGCCCCGGTATTGCAGTACAACCGTACTGTTAGAATTGCAGGTGTGCCGCCGACACAGCCCGTCGCGGCGATACGTAGCTGGGAGTTGATGTGAGCAGCAAGGATTCGGTCGGTTCGTCGTTGAACAGTTTCAACGCCCGCGACTCGCTCAGGGTCGGGGACAACAGCTATGAGATCTACCGCCTCGACGCGGTGCCGGGTACCGACAAACTCCCGTACAGCCTCAAGGTCCTTGCCGAGAACCTGCTGCGCACCGAGGACGGCGCAAACATCACCAAGGAGCACATCGAGGCGATCGCCAATTGGGATCCGAACGCCGAGCCGAGCGTCGAGATCCAGTTCACCCCGGCCCGCGTGGTGATGCAGGACTTCACCGGCGTGCCGTGCATCGTCGATTTGGCCACCATGCGCGAGGCGATCGCCGACCTGGGCGGCGATCCGGAGAAGGTCAACCCCCTCGCGCCTGCCGACCTGGTGATCGACCACTCGGTGATCGCCGACCTGTTCGGCCGTGCCGACGCCTTCGAGCGCAACGTCGAGATCGAATACGAACGCAACGGTGAGCGGTACCAGTTCCTGCGCTGGGGTCAGGGCGCGTTCAACGACTTCAAGGTGGTGCCGCCGGGCACCGGCATCGTGCACCAGGTCAACATCGAGTACCTGGCTCGGGTGGTCTGGGAACGCGACGGTGTGCTATATCCCGACACCTGCGTGGGTACCGACAGCCACACCACGATGGTCAACGGCCTCGGGGTGCTGGGCTGGGGCGTCGGCGGCATCGAGGCCGAGGCCGCCATGCTCGGCCAACCGGTGTCCATGCTGATCCCCCGGGTGGTCGGCTTCAAACTCACCGGCGAACGTCAGCCTGGCGTCACCGCCACCGACGTGGTCCTCACCGTGACCGAGATGCTGCGCCAGCACGGCGTGGTCGGCAAGTTCGTCGAGTTCTACGGCGACGGCGTGTCCGAGGTGCCGCTGGCCAACCGCGCGACGCTGGGCAATATGAGCCCCGAATTCGGTTCCACCGCAGCGATTTTTCCGATCGACGAGGAGACCATCAGCTATCTGCGCTTCACCGGGCGTCCCGAGGAGCACTTGGCGCTGGTCGAGGCCTACGCCAAGGAACAGGGCATGTGGCACGCCCCCGAGCGGGAGCCGCAGTACTCCGAGTACATCGAACTGAACCTGTCCGACGTGGTGCCGTCGATCGCGGGCCCGAAGCGTCCGCAGGACCGCATTTCGCTCAACGAGGCCAAGGCGGCGTTCCGTCGTGACCTCAACGACTACGTCGTCAACGGAGACGAGCGCAATTACTCGTCGCTCGACGAGGCCATCGACGACACGTTCCCGGCCAGCGATCCGGTGCGCAACATCGAGTTCGTCAGCAACGGCACCCCGCCGCCGCACGTCCAGACCGCCGCGGTCGACCACGAAGGCCGGCCGAGCAAGCGGGTTCGGGTGAAGTCCGAGGAACTCGGCGAGTTCGAACTCGATCACGGCGCGGTGGTGATCGCCGCGATCACGTCGTGCACCAACACCTCCAACCCTGAGGTCATGCTCGGCGCGGCGTTGCTCGCCCGCAACGCCGTCGAGAAGGGCCTGGCCACCAAGCCCTGGGTGAAGACGACGATGGCGCCGGGTTCGCAGGTGGTCAGCGACTACTACGACAAGGCCGGGCTGTGGCCGTATCTGGAGAAGCTGGGCTTCTTCCTGGTGGGCTACGGCTGCACGACCTGCATCGGCAACAGTGGCCCGCTGCCCGAGGAGATCTCCGCGGCGGTCAACGACAACGACCTGTCGGTGGCCGCGGTGCTGTCGGGCAACCGCAACTTCGAGGGCCGGATCAACCCGGACACGAAGATGAACTATCTGGCGTCTCCGCCGCTGGTGATCGCCTACGCCCTGGCCGGCACGATGGACTTCGACTTCGACGCCAGCCCGCTGGGCAAGGATTCCGACGGCAACGACGTCTTCCTGCGCGATATCTGGCCGTCGACCAAGGACATCAACGACACCATCGCGAACGCGATCAGCCAGGAGATGTTCACCAAGAACTACGCGGATGTGTTCAAGGGCGACGAGCGGTGGCGCAACCTGCCCACCCCGAGCGGCAGCACTTTCGAGTGGAATGCCGATTCGACCTATGTGCGCAAACCGCCGTACTTCGACGGTATGTCGGCCGATCCGGAACCGGTGAGCGACATCAAGGGCGCCAGAGTGCTGGCGCTGCTGGGTGATTCGGTGACCACCGACCACATCTCCCCCGCGGGCACCATCCAGCCCGGTACGCCGGCCGCGCAGTACCTCGAGTCCAACGGGGTGCAGCGCCCGGACTTCAACTCCTACGGGTCCCGGCGCGGCAACCACGAGGTGATGATCCGCGGCACGTTCGCCAACATCCGGCTGCGCAACCAACTCCTCGACGACGTCTCGGGTGGGTACACGCGCGACTTCACCAAGGGCGGCGAGCAGGCGTTCATCTATGACGCCGCGCAAAATTATGCGGCACAAGGCATTCCGCTGGTCGTGTTGGGCGGCAAGGAGTACGGTTCCGGCTCGTCGCGCGACTGGGCGGCCAAGGGCACCCTGCTGCTGGGCGTGCGTGCGGTCATCTGCGAGTCCTTCGAACGCATCCATCGATCGAACCTGATCGGCATGGGTGTCATCCCGCTGCAGTTCCCCGAGGGTGAGTCGGCGTCGAGCCTGGGCCTGGACGGCACCGAGACGTTCGACATCACCGGTATCGAGGCGCTCAACGACGGCAAGGTCGACACCGTGCACGTCAAGGCGGCCAAGGAGGACGGCTCGGCGGTCGAGTTCGATGCGGTGGTGCGCATCGACACCCCCGGTGAGGCCGACTACTACCGCAACGGCGGCATACTGCAGTACGTGCTGCGCAACATGTTGCGGTCGTAGCGGGGCGCCGTCAGCGCCTGCGCGAGGAGCGTTTCGATGCCCCGGGTAACCGACGACCATCTGGCGGCCCGGCGTCGCCAGATCCTCGACGGCGCGAGGCGGTGCTTTGCCGAACACGGATACGACAAGGCGACCGTGCGGCGGCTCGAACAGACGATCGGGCTGTCGCGCGGCGCCATTTTCCACCACTTCCGCGACAAGGACACGCTGTTCTTCGAGCTTGCCCGTGAGGATGCCGAGCGGATGGCCGACGTGGCCGCGCGCGAGGGGCTGATCCAGGTGATGCGCGACATGCTGGCCGCCCCCGAGCAGTTCGACTGGCTGACCACCCGGTTGGAAATCGCCCGCAAGCTGCGCAACGACCCCGAATTCCACCGCGGTTGGTCGGCACGCTCGGCCGAACTGGCCGCCGCCACCCATGCCCGGCTGCGACGGCAGAAGCAGGCGGGCCGGCTGCGCGACGACGTGCCCAGTGCGGTGTTACAGACCTACCTGGATCTGGTGTTGGACGGTTTGGTGGCGCGGCTGGCGTCCCGCGACGACCCCGAAAAGCTCAGCGCGGTATTGGATCTGGTAGAGGCCTCGCTGCGCCAGCGGGCCAGTTAACGGCGGCTGCGGTGGTTGGGCCCACCGCGACTGCGCATCGTCGTACCCGATTCGCGCAACATGCTGTGGATCGAACCGTACGACCGACCGGTGGACGCCACCAGCGACCGAATGCTGGCACCCCCCTCGTACGCGCTCTTCAACTCGGTCAGCAGTTGATCACGTGATTTTTCCATTTTTTTCATCGGCACCTCCCCACGCATCTGATGCCCCGACTCATACCCAGCCTAGGAAGGCTCTACACCGAAATGGGCGGAATTCGTGAAATGTCAGGCGAGTTCGATGAGGTCACGGTAGTCGTCGGACCAGAAATCCTCGGTGCCGTCGGGCAACAGCACGACACGCTGCGGGTCCAGCGCTTCGGCCGCGCCCGGATCGTGCGTCACCAGAACCACCGCGCCCAGATAGCTACGCAGCGCATCGAGAACTTGCTCACGCGATGCCGGATCGAGGTTGTTGGTCGGCTCGTCGAGCAGCAGCACGTTGGCCGTCGAGGCCACCAGGCCCGCCAGCGCCAACCGCGTCTTCTCCCCGCCCGACAACGTGCCCGCGGGCTGCTCGAGTTGCGCACCGCTGAACATGAACGCCCCCAACAGCCCGCGAAGTTCCTGCTCACCGGTGTCGGGAGCGGCGTGGCGGATGTTCTCCCACACGGTGGCCAGGTTGTCGAGCGTGTCGTGTTCCTGCGCGAAGTACCCGATCTTCAGTCCGTGCCCGGGTTCCAGACCACCGGCGTCTGGCTTCTCGGCGCCGGCCAGCAGGCGCAGCAGCGTGGTCTTTCCCGCGCCGTTGAGGCCCAGCACCACCACCCGTGATCCCCGGTCGATGGCCAGGTCGACACCGGTGAACACCTCCAGCGACCCGTAGTACTTGGTGAGCCCTTTGGCCACCAGCGGGGTGCGCCCACACGGCGCCGGGGTCGGGAACTTGATCCGGGCGACCTTGTCGGCCACCCGTTCCTCGTCGAGGGCGGCCAACATCCGGTCGGCACGCCGCAACATGTTCTGGGCGGCAACGGCTTTGGTGGCTTTGGCGCCCATCTTGGCAGCCTGGGCGCGAAGCGCCGCGGCCTTGCGCTCGGCGTTTGCGCGCTCTCGTCGGCGGCGTTGCTCGTCGGTGGCTCTGGCGTCGAGATACCGTTGCCAGCTCATGTTGTAGACGTCGACCTCACCGCGAACCGCGTCGAGGAACCAGACCCGGTTGACGACCTCGGCGAGCAGTTCGACGTTGTGGCTGATCACCACGAGTCCGCCGGTGTGATTCTGCAGGAAGTCGCGCAGCCAGCCGATCGAGTCGGCGTCGAGATGGTTGGTGGGCTCGTCGAGCAGCAGGGTGGTGCTCGACCCGGCACCGCTCTCCGATGCCGCGAACAGGATCCGTGACAGCTCCACCCGGCGTCGCTGCCCGCCCGAAAGGGTGCGCAGGGGCTGGGTCAGCACCCGCTCCGGCAGTCCGAGCGACGCGCAGATCCGGCCCGCCTCGCTCTCGGCCGCATAACCGCCGAGTGCGGAGAACCGCTCCTCGAGTTGCCCGTAGCGGCGCACTGCCTTGTCGCGGGCGGCGTCGTCGACGACCTCGGCCATCAGGGCCTGCTGTTTCTCCAGGTCGGCCAGCAGCGCGTCGAGGCCGCGGGCGGACAGCACCCGGTCGCGCGCCAACGTGTCGAGGTTGCCCTCTCTGGGATCCTGTGGCAGATAACCGATTTCGCCGGTACGCATGATCTTGCCCGCGTAGGGCTCGCCCTCACCGGCCAGAATGCGCATGGTGGTGGTCTTGCCCGCGCCGTTACGGCCGACAAGCCCGATGCGGTCGCCGGGCTGCACCCGCAGCGCCGTGCCGTCGGTGGACAGCAGCGTGCGCGCGCCGGCGCGGACCTCGAGGTCCGTTGCGGTGATCACGCTGCGCTCTCCTGTCGGGTGCTACTTGTCGTCGGTGAAGACCGGGGCGCGCTTCTCGGCGCGCGCCGCCACCGCTTCTTCGAAGTTGGTGGTGAGCAGGCGGACGAACAGCTGTCCCAGGCCTTCGGCCTGCATATGCGCCTCCAGGCTACCGGCGTCCAGTCCACTCCACAGGGTGCGCTTGGTCAACTCGACTCCTGGCCGGGAGAACGACGCGATCCGCTCGCCGTACCCGTAGCAGACCTCGAGCAACTCGTCGTCGGGCACCGCCTGGCTGACCAGGCCGATCCGCTGGGCCTCGTCGGCGTCGACGTCGCGGCCGGTCAGCATCAGCTCGAACGCCCGCGAGGTGCCGATGGCGCGCGGCAGCAGGTAAGACAGGCCCAGCTCGCTGGCGGTCAGCCCGTTGTTGATGCCCGCGGCCCGGAAGTAGGCGCCAGACGCTGCGACGCGGATGTCGCAGGCCAACGCCAGGCACAGCCCGCCGCCGATCGCGGCACCGTTGACCGCGGCGATCACCGGTTGGTGCATCTTGCGCAGGGCCAGGATGACCTCGTCGAGCACCTCCATCGACCGCAACGCGTACGTCGGGCGGGTCAGCCCGTCGATGTGCGGCACCGAGCCCGCAGACTTGTGGTCGGCTCCTGACGAGAATCCGCGTCCCGCGCCGGTGAGCACCACCGCGCGTACGGAGTTGTCGTAGGTCAGCTCGTCGAGGACCTTTTTGAGCGGAACCATGACGTCGAACGCCATGGAGTTCATCCGCTCGGGCCGGTTCAGCGTGACCAGCGCCACATTCGGGCGGGGCCGGTCGATTAGGACAAACTCTGAGTCTTGATCGCTCACGGAATGCACGCTATCGCGGGCGTCCCGTCACTCCACTTCGCCGTCGTCAGACGCCGCGATCGCGGCGTCGATGTCGAATTCCTTGACCTGTTGCACGAGCTGCTCGAGGGCGGCCGGAGGCAGCGCACCTGCCTGGTTGAACACCAGTTTGCCCTTCTTGAACGCCATCAGCGTCGGGATCGAGCGGATCTCGGCGGCCGCGGCGAGTTCTTGTTCGGCCTCGGTATCGACCTTGGCGAATACGACGTCGGGGTGCTTCTCGGCCGACGCCGCGAATGTGGGTGCGAAGGCCTTGCACGGGCCGCACCACTCCGCCCAGAAATCCACCAGCACGATCTCGTTGTCGTTGATGGTGTCGTTGAATTGATCGGCGGTGATGTCTTGGGTAGCCACGAGAGTCCTAACGCTGGGTTCCGGCTGGATGTTCCCACCCTATGCCGCCGCAAACTCATCGGACCAGTGCGCAAGCGCGATCGGCGTTGCCCGGCAGCCGCCGCTGTCGCCTCGGCCACCAGAACAGCTCCAACACCAGCAGCGCCAGGTAGACGCCCGACGCGACGAGATTGCCCCACGAGCCGAAGACGGCATCCCACAGCGCCGTCGCCACACCGACGACAAGCACCACGGCTCACCCGGCCAGAACCGCCCCATCCGTCGTGCCACCCCGCCACACGAACGCCGGCACCGTGACCACCCACGAATTGTCGCCCTGCCGGATCTGTTTGTCAGACCCGGTGCGGTCAGACCGTGAAGCCCAGCGCCCGCAACTGTTCGCGGCCGTCCTCAGTGATCTTGTCCGGCCCCCACGGCGGATTCCACACCCAGTTGATCTTCATCTCGGTGACCAGGCCGCTGCCCACCAGCGCGGTGCGCGACTGGTCCTCGATCACGTCGGTCAGCGGGCACGCGGCCGACGTCAACGTCATGTCGATCAACGCGACGTTGCCCTGCTCCCCCTTCTCGACGCCGACGCCGTAGACGAGGCCGAGATCGACCACGTTGATTCCGAGTTCGGGGTCGACGACGTCATGCATCGCCTCCTCGATGTCGGCGAGTAGTGCGTCCGACGCTGTGTCACTCATCCTGCCTCCTGAAACTCTTCCGATGCTTGTGCCAACGCATCCTTGAACGCCATCCAACCCAGCAGCGCGCACTTCACCCGCGCCGGGTATTTCGCCACACCGGCGAACGCGATGCCGTCACCGATGACGTCCTCGTCACCTTCGACGGTGCCGCGCGATGAGACCATCTCGGTGAACGCGGCGACGGTCTTGAGCGCATCGCCCACCGATTGCCCGATCACCTGGTCGGTGAGCACCGACGTCGCGGCCTGGCTGATCGAGCAACCCTGCCCGTCGTAGGAGATGTCGACCACCTGCTGGCCGTCGGCGGACAGCGCGACGCGCAGCGTGACCTCGTCGCCACATGTCGGGTTCACCTGGTGTGACTGCGCGTGATACGGCTCGCGCAGACCGCGGTTGTGCGGATGCTTGTAGTGATCGAGGATCACGTCCTGGTACATCTGCTCGAGTCGCACGCTACCGCCCGCCGAAGAACTCCACGGCACGCCGCACGCCGGCCACCAGGCGGTCGACCTCGTCGTGAGTGTTGTACAGCGCGAACGAGGCCCGTGCGGTGGCGGCGATGCCGAACCTGCGGTGCAACGGATACGCGCAGTGATGCCCGACCCGCACCGCCACGCCGTCGTCGTCGAGCACCTGGCCGACGTCGTGCGCGTGCACGCCGTCGACCACGAACGACACCGGCGAGCCGCGGTTTTCCATCGTCGTCGGGCCGATGATCCGGACGCCCTCGATGCCGGACAGTCCCTCCAACGCCGCGGCGACCAGCTCGGTCTCGTGGGCGTCGACCGCCGCCATCCCGATGTCCTGCAGATACCGCGCGGCCGCGGCCAGACCGACCACCTGTGATGTCATCGGGGTGCCGGCCTCGAACCGCTGAGGCGCAGGGGCATACGTGGCCTGCTCCATCGTCACGGTTTCGATCATCGAACCGCCCGTGATGAACGGCGGCATCCGGTCGAGCAGCTCCTGGCGGGCGTACAGCACGCCGATTCCGTTCGGACCCAACATCTTGTGGCCGGAGAACGCGGCGAAGTCGACGCCGAGGGCATGGAAGTCCACCGGCTGATTGGGCACCGACTGGCAGGAGTCGAGCACCGTGAGGGCGCCAACGGCCTTGGCGCGCGACACCAATTCGTCGACCGGCGCGAGCGCCCCGGTCACGTTGGAGTGGTGGCTGAACGCAACGATCTTCACCCGCTCGTCGAGTCGCAGCGAGTCCAGGTCGATGCGTCCGGCGTCGGGACCCTCGGACGTCACCGAGTACCAGCGCAGCGTCGCGCCGGTGCGGCGCGCCAACTCCTGCCACGGGATGAGGTTCGCGTGATGCTCCAGCTCGGTGGTCACGATGACGTCGCCCGGGCCGACGGCACCGTCGAACCGGTTGTCGCCCAGCACATACGACACCAGGTTGAGGGCCTCGGTCGCGTTCTTGGTGAAGACCAGCTCGGCGGGATCTGCGCCGACGAAGGCCGCGATGTCGGCCCGACCCTGCTCGTAGGCGTCGGTCGACTCCTCCATCAGCTGATGCGCACCACGGTGCACCGCGCCGTTCGACGTGATCAGGAAATCCCGTTCGGCGTCGAGAACCTGCACCGGACGCTGCGATGTCGCGCCGGAATCCAGGTATGCCAACACGCTGCCGCCGCGCATCACCTTCTTGAGGATGGGAAAGTCAGCCCTGACTTTGTCGATATCCCGTGTGAGGTCGAGAGTTTGCGCGGCTGTCACCTCACGCCCCCACGGCTTGGGCGAAGCGCTCGTAGCCACTTTCCTCGAGTTCGTCGGCCAACTCCGGGCCGCCGGACTCGACGATGCGCCCGCCGACGAACACGTGCACGAACTGCGGCTTGATGTAGCGCAGGATGCGGGTGTAGTGGGTGATCAGCAGCACGCCGCCGTTCTGCTCCTCGGCGTAGCGGTTCACGCCGTCGCTGACGACCCGCAGCGCGTCGACGTCCAGACCCGAGTCGGTCTCGTCGAGGATCGCGATCTTGGGTTTGAGCAGGCTCAACTGCAGGATCTCGTGGCGCTTCTTCTCGCCGCCGGAGAAGCCTTCGTTGACACTGCGCTCGGAGAACGACGGATCGATGTCGAGGCCCTCCATGGCCGCCTTGACCTCTTTGACCCAGTGGCGCAGCTTGGGCGCCTCACCGCGCACAGCCGTCGCGGCGGTGCGCAGGAAGTTAGACATCGACACCCCGGGGACCTCGACCGGATACTGCATGGCCAAGAACAGTCCCGCGCGGGCACGTTCGTCCACGCTCATCTCCAGTACGTCCTGGCCGTCGAGGGTGATCGAACCGGACGTCACCGTGTACTTGGGATGGCCGGCCACCGCGTAGGACAGCGTCGACTTACCGGACCCGTTCGGCCCCATCAACGCGTGCCGCTCCCCCGACTTCACGGTCAGGTCGACGCCCTTGAGGATCGGGATGGCCTCGGAGGCGTCGGTCGCCGCGACACTGACGTGCAGGTCTTTGATTTCCAGTGTGGTCATTGCGCTGTGATTCCTTCGGTTAGCTCAAGTTCGTGTTCGATGGCCGCGGTGAGGCGTTCCCGCACCGCAGGCACGGTGATCTGCTGGATGATCTCGCCGAAGAAGCCGCGCACGATCAGCCTGCGCGCCTGGTCCTCGGGGATGCCGCGGGACCGCAGATAGAAAACCTGCTCGTCGTCGAATCGTCCGGTGGCGCTGGCATGTCCGGCGCCGGCGATCTCTCCGGTCTCGATTTCGAGATTCGGCACCGAGTCGGCCCGCGCGCCGTCGGTCAGCACCAGGTTGCGGTTGGTTTCGAACGTGTCGGTGCCGCTGGCCTCGGCCCGGATCAACACGTCGCCGATCCACACCGTGCGGGTGTCGGGTTTGTCGGACTTCGGATCGCCCTGCAGCGCACCCTTGTACGTCACATGCGAGCGACAGTTCGACTGGGCGTGGTCGACGAGCAGCCTGGATTCCAGGTGCTGACCGTCGTCGGCGAAGTACAGCCCGAGCAGGGTCGCGTCGCCACCGGGTGCGTTGTACCGCACCCGCCCGGTCAACCGAACCAGGTCGCCGCCGAGCATCACCGCGGCATGCCGGAAGACCGAGTCCTTGCCGAGGGTCGCGTGGTGCATCGAGACGTTGACGGCGTCGTCGTCCCAATCGGCGATCGAGACCACCTTCAGCGTCGCCGCGTCGCCGACGACGAATTCGATGTTGTCGGCGTAGGTTCCGCTGCCGCGGTGGTCGATGACGACGACGGCCTCGGCGAGTTCGCCGACGCGCACCTGCAGATGGCCGTAGGCCGTGCCACCCGCACCCGGACCGGTGATCAGGATGTCGATGGGCTCGGCGACCTGGGTGTCGCGGCCGACACTGACGATCGTTGCACTGTTGAACGCCGAAAATGCTTGGGCGGCAACTCGGTCGGCGGGCACCCCGCCCTGGCCCAGCCGCTCGTCGCCGCGGCGCACGGTTTCCACCGTGACGCCGGGGCGGTCGGTCACCTCGATGCGTGCGGCACCGGTGGACGGCGCCGTGCCGTCGTGCAGGCCACGCAGGCGCTTGAGCGGAGTGAACCGCCAGATCTCGTCGCGGCCGGCCGGCACCTCGAACGCGTCCACGTCGAACGAGGTGAAGATCTCGCCCTTGTTGAGCGCCGAGCCCGCCGGAGTCCCTTCCGCAGCCGCCGTCAGATTCTCCGCAGTCACTAACCCACCGAGCCTTCCATCTGGAGTTCGATCAGCCGGTTGAGCTCCAACGCGTACTCCATCGGAAGTTCCTTGGCGATCGGCTCGACGAAGCCGCGCACCACCATGGCCATCGCCTCGTCCTCGGTCAGGCCACGGCTCATCAGGTAGAACAGTTGGTTCTCGCTGACCTTGGACACGGTGGCCTCGTGGCCCATCGTCACGTCGTCCTCACGGATGTCGACGTACGGGTAGGTGTCGCTGCGGCTGATCGTGTCCACAAGCAGCGCATCGCATTTCACGCTGGACCGCGACCCGTGCGCACCCTTGTTGATCTGGACCAGACCGCGGTAGGACGACCGTCCGCCGCCGCGGGCCACCGACTTGGACACGATGTTGCTCGACGTGTTCGGTGCCAGGTGCAGCATCTTCGCGCCGGTGTCCTGGTGCTGGTCCTCGCCGGCGAACGCGACCGAGAGCACCTCACCCTTGGCGTGCTCACCGGTCATCCACACGGCCGGATACTTCATCGTGACCTTGGATCCGATGTTGCCGTCGATCCACTCCATGGTGGCGCCCGCCTCCGCCCGGGCACGCTTGGTGACCAGGTTGTAGACGTTGTTCGACCAGTTCTGGATCGTGGTGTAGCGGCACCGGCCACCGGGCTTGACGATGATCTCGACCACTGCGGAGTGCAGCGAGTCCGACTTGTAGATCGGCGCGGTACAGCCCTCGACGTAGTGCACGTAGGCGCCCTCGTCAACGATGATCAGCGTCCGCTCGAACTGGCCCATGTTCTCGGTGTTGATCCGGAAGTAGGCCTGCAGCGGAATGTCGACGTGCACACCCGGCGGCACGTAGATGAACGAACCGCCCGACCACACCGCGGTGTTGAGCGCGGAGAACTTGTTGTCGCCCGCGGGGATCACGGTGCCGAAGTACTGCTTGAAGATGTCCTCGTGCTCCCTGAGCCCCGTGTCGGTGTCGAGGAAGATAACGCCTTGTGCCTCAAGATCTTCGCGGATCTGGTGGTAGACCACCTCGGACTCGTACTGCGCGGCGACACCGGCGACCAGGCGCTGCTTCTCGGCCTCGGGGATACCCAGCCTGTCGTAGGTGTTGCGGATGTCCTCGGGCAGTTCCTCCCAGGACGTCGCCTGCTTCTCGGTGGAGCGCACGAAGTACTTGATGTTGTCGAAATCGATGCCGTCGAGGTTCGAGCCCCAGTTCGGCATCGGCTTCTTGTCGAAGGTGCGCAGCGCGCGGAGCCGGGCCTCCAGCATCCACTCGGGTTCGTCCTTCTTGGCCGAGATGTCACGCACCACGGCCTCGGACAGCCCACGCTGGGCAACGGCGCCGGCGTCGTCGGAGTCCGCCCAGCCGTAGCCGTACCGGCCCAGCGAGGCGATGGTCTCGTCCTGGCTGAGCGGTTCGTGGATCTCGGGGGTGGTCGTCATCTCGACGCTCCTTGCTTGCTTGTGGTGGCTTCGGCGCGGGCTGTGCGCCGAAGGGATGCGGGCTTTCTCGTGCTCGTGCCCTGCTCGGCGAGCGGCACATGGGTGGTACACGCGCAGTCGCCGTTGACGATCGTCGCGAGCCGTTGCACGTGAGTGCCCAGGATCTCGGCGAACGCCTCGCTCTCGGTTTCGCACAACTCCGGGAACTCCTCGGCGACGTGCGACACCGGGCAGTGGTGCTGGCACAACTGGATGCCGGGCAGCGGCCCGCTCACCGGGGTGGTGGTGGTCGCGTAGCCGGCCTTGGTCAGCGCTTCGGCCACCTTGTCGGCGGTCGTTTCCACATCTGTGACGTCTGGTGTGCCGGCGTCCTCTGTGTCAACGTCACCGGCATCCCGAGTTACTCCCGCCAGGATGCCGTCGATCCGACGCCGTGCGAAGGTCCGCACCGCATCGTCACCGCCGATCTCGCGCAGTTGACGCATCGCCGCGGCGGCGAGGTCGTCGTAGGCGTGATCGAGCTTGGCCCGCCCGGCCGGGGTCAACCGGTAACGCCTGGCCGGCCTGCCGCGGCCGGAATGCTGCCAGGGCGCCGCCGCGACGGACTGCGCGTCACCCGCGTCGATCAGCGCGTCGAGGTGCCTGCGCACCCCGGCGGCCGAGATCCCCAGCCGCTTGGCGATGTCGCCGGCGGTGATGGACCCGGATTCCAGCAGAAGCCGGACGATCGCGCCACGAGTGTGGCGGTCGCTGCCGTCCGGACGGAATTTCACAACACCATTGTGACGGAATTCAGATGCAGGGTAAAGCCAGGGCACCCTTAGCGTGACACTCACCATAACCGCCGCCGGTTACGCTGCACTGATGGCCGCCCGCCCCCGGTCCCTCAGTTCGTCGATTGCCCGCTGGCACGCCGACGAACGCGCGGTCGGCTCACCCCTCAACGACGCCGAGGTCATCGCGGTGCGGCGGACCCGGGTCTTCGGCGCCACCGGAACGGTGCTGATGGCCATCGGCGCGCTCGGCGTCGGTGCCCGCCCCGTCGTACAGGACCCCACCTTCGGCGTGCGGCTGCTCAACCTGCCGTCGCGGATCCAGACGGTATCGCTGACCATGACCACCACCGGTGCGGTGATGATGGCACTGGCCTGGCTGATGCTCGGCCGGTTCGCGCTCGGCGACCGGCGGATGTCGCGCAGCCAACTGGACCGCACGCTGCTGTTGTGGGTGTTGCCCCTGCTCATCGCGCCGCCGATGTACAGCCGCGACGTGTACTCCTACCTGGCGCAGAGCGAGATCGCGATGAAGGGCCTGGACCCCTACCGCGTCGGGCCCGCGCCCGGATTGGGCCTCGACCACGTATTCACGCTGTCGGTGCCCAACATGTGGCGAGAGACCCCGGCGCCGTACGGCCCGCTGTTCCTGTGGATCGGCGAGGGCATCTCGGCGGTGACCGGCGAGAACATCGTGGCCGCCGTGCTGTGCCACCGGTTGGTGGTCCTGCTCGGCGTGGGCCTGATCGTCTGGGCCACGCCGCGGTTGGCGCGCCGCTGCGGCGTCGCCGAGGTCAGCGCGCTGTGGCTGGGCGCGGCCAATCCGCTGTTGATCATGCATCTGGTCGCGGGCATCCACAACGAGGCGCTGATGCTCGGGCTGATGCTCGCGGGCACCGAGTTCGCGCTGCGGGGCGTCGACGGCGCGGGCGCACTGGTTCCGCGTCCGCTGTGGCCGCCCCGGTGGCACCGGTGGGCCGGGTGGGGCCCACTGGCGATGTTGGTGCTGGGTGTGGTGCTGATCACGATGTCCTCGCAGGTCAAACTGCCCTCGCTGCTGGCGCTGGGGTTCGTGGCGATGGCGCTGGCCGCCCGTTGGGGCGGCACGGTCAAGGCGTTCGTGCTGGCCAGCGGGTCGTTGGGGGCGGTGTCGCTGGCGGTGATGGCGCTCATCGGGTGGGCCAGCGGCCTGGGCTTCGGCTGGGTGTTCACCCTGGGCACCGCCAACGTCGTGCGCAGTTGGATGTCGCTGCCGACCCTGCTCGCGCTGGGCACCGGGCAGGTCGGCATCCTGCTCGGTCTGGGTGATCACACCACCGCAGTGCTCGGATTGACCCGTGCGATCGGCGTGATCATCATCGCGATCCTGGTGACCTGGCTGCTGCTGGCCGTGCTGCGCGGCCGGCTGCATCCGGTCGGCGGGTTGGGTGTCGCGCTGGGCGTGACGGTGCTGCTGTTCCCGGTGGTCCAGCCCTGGTACGTGCTGTGGGCGGTGATCCCGCTGGCCGCATGGGCGACCCGGCCCGCGTTCCGCAGCACCACCATCGTGGTCACCCTGGTCGTCGGGATCTTCGGTCCGACCGCCAATGGCGACCGGTTCACGGTGTTCCAGATCCTGCTCGCCACCGCGGCCAGCACTGTGATCGCGCTGCTGCTGATGGCGATGACCTACAACCACCTGCCCTGGCGCAAAGTGCCCAACACCGACGAACACCCCCGGCCGGACGAAATCGACCCCCCGCCCCCGGCGCCGGGAGCACCGCCGTCACCACCGGCGAAGACCGACGCCTACGCTGAATCTCCGTGACCGACCGCTCCCCCGCCCCCGTGTGCCTGCGTGGGGTCAGCAAGCGGTACGGGTCGACGGTGGCGGTGTCGAACCTGGACCTCGACGTGCAGCGCGCCGAAGTGCTCGCTCTGCTCGGCCCCAACGGGGCGGGCAAGACCACCACCGTCGAGATGTGCGAGGGCTTTCTCAAGCCCGACTCCGGCACGATCGAGATCCTGGGTCTGGACCCAGTCGAGGACAACGCTGCGGTGCGCGCCCGCATCGGGGTGATGCTGCAGGGTGGTGGCGCGTATCCGGCCGCCCGCGCGGGCGAGATGCTCAACCTGGTGGCGTCCTACGCCGCCAACCCCCTGGACCCGCAGTGGCTGCTGGACACCCTGGGCCTGACCGAGGCCGCCCGCACGACCTATCGGCGGCTCTCGGGCGGTCAGCAACAGCGCCTGGCGCTGGCGTGCGCGGTGGTGGGCAGGCCCGAACTGGTGTTTCTCGACGAGCCGACCGCCGGAATGGACGCGCACGCGCGAATCGTGGTGTGGGAGTTGATCGAAGGTCTTCGGCGCGACGGCGTCACTGTGGTGTTGACCACCCACCAGTTGACCGAGGCCGAAGAGTTGGCCGACCGCATCGTCATCATCGACCACGGCGTGGCGGTGGCCGCAGGCACACCCGAGGACCTGACCCGCAGCGGCGCGGAGAACCAACTGCGGTTCCGCGCGCCACGCAAGCTGGACCTGTCGCTGTTGGTGTCCGCGCTGCCGGAGACCTACCGGGCGACCGAGACCGCGCCGGGCGAGTACCTGGTGGAGGGCCACATTGACCCGCAGGTACTGGCGACGGTGACGGCCTGGTGCGCGCGACTGGACGTGCTGGCCACCGACATGCGCGTCGAGCAGCGCAGCCTCGAAGACGTGTTCCTGGACCTGACCGGACGAGAGTTGCGGTCGTGACGACGAATCGCTTTGCGCCAGGCACGTTCTCGCCGGATCCGCGGCCTGCACAGGTGTCCAAGATGCTGACCGCGCAGTTCGGCCTCGAACTCAAGCTGTTGTTGCGCAACGGCGAACAACTGTTGCTGACGATGTTCATCCCGATCACGCTGCTGGTCGGCATGATCCTGCTGCCGCTGGGAGCGTTCGGTGAGGATCGGGCGGCGACGTTCGTCCCGGCGATCATGGCGCTGGCGGTGATCTCGACGGCCTTCACCGGACAGGCCATCGCCGTCGCGTTCGACCGCCGCTACGGCGCGCTGAAACGACTCGGGGCGACCGCGCTGCCGGTGTGGGGCATCATCGCGGGTAAGTCGCTGGCGGTGGTCGCCGTGGTTTTCCTGCAGTCGATCCTGCTGGGCGCCATCGGCGTTGCCCTCGGCTGGCGCCCACACATCGCCGGGCTGGGCTTGGGTGCCGCGGTCATCGCGCTGGGCACAGCGGGTTTCGCGGCCATGGGCCTGCTGCTGGGCGGCACGCTGCGTGCCGAGATCGTGCTGGCGGTCGCCAACCTGCTGTGGTTCGTCTTCGCCGGTCTGGGCGCACTGACGATCGAGGGCGGTGACGAGGGCGGCATGGTGCCGACCGCCTTGCAGTGGGTCGCCCGGCTCACGCCGTCCGGCGCGCTGACCGAAGCGCTGTCGCAGGCGATGATGCTGTCAGTCGACTGGTTCGGGCTGGCGGTGCTGGCCGCTTGGGGCGCCGTGGCCGCCCTGTGTGCGCGGCGCTGGTTCCGCTTTACCTGACGACCGCAGTGTGGCACCGGTTGTTGATCACCGGCGACCCGATCAGCGACGACCCGGTGGTCCAACTCGTCGACGAGGTACTGGTGCCGTTCGTCGCACCCCGGACCGGCTACTACGGCTCGTAGTTGGCCTGCTCTACCATCGAAGCGTGCGACGACTCTTCCTGCGACTGGTAGACCTGCTGCCGATGCCCAGCCGGCGGGTCCAGCTCGTCGTCGCCGCGGCGGTCATCCTCACCCAGGGCGGGATCTCGGTCACCGGCGCCATCGTGCGGGTCACCGCCTCCGGCCTGGGCTGCCCGACCTGGCCGCAGTGCTTCCCCGGCAGCTTCACCCCCATCCCGCACCCCGAGGTCGCCGGCATCCATCAGGCCGTCGAGTTCGGCAACCGGCTGGTCACCTTCCTGGTCGTGCTGACCGCGGCGCTGGCGGTGCTGGTGGTCACCCGCGCTCGCCGCCGCCGCGAGGTGCTGATCTACGCGTGGCTGATGCCCGCCTCGACGGTGGTGCAGGCGATCATCGGCGGCATCACGGTGCTCACCGGACTGCTGTGGTGGACCGTCGCCGTGCACCTGCTGGCGTCGATGACGATGGTGTGGCTCTCGGTACTGCTCTACGTCAAGATCGCTGAGCCCGACGACGGCGTGAGCGTGCCGGTGGTGGTGAAACCCTTGCGCCAGTTGACGTTTCTCACCGGGGCCGTGCTGGCCGCGATACTGGTCAGCGGCACGCTGGTGACGGCCGCGGGCCCGCACGCGGGAGACAAGAGCATCACGCAACCGGTGCCCCGGCTGCGGGTCGAGATCACCACCCTCGTGCACCTTCACTCGTCGCTGCTGGTGGCCTATCTGTCGCTGCTGGTCGCGCTCGCCTTCGCACTGCTGGCGGTCCGGGCGCCCAGGCCGGTGATGGTGCGGTTGGGGGTGCTGCTCGTCGTGACGCTGGCGCAGGGGCTGATCGGAACGGTGCAGTTCTACGCCGGGGTGCCAGCCGCACTGGTCGCCGTCCATGTGGCGGGCGCGGCCATCTGCACGGCCGCCACCGCCGCGCTATGGGCCTCGATGCGACAGCGGGCCGAGCCCCAGCCGATCGAGGGCGTCCTCGACACCACGGACGAAGTCGCGTTGCCTGCGAACCCGGGTGGCGGGGTCTAGCGATCGCCAGCCCAGCGAGGGCTCGACCAAATCGAGTTCGCGCAGTCGCGGATCAGGCCGGCCACCGGTGACGTCGACGCGCGCGTAGAGCAGTTCGGCGACCTCGACATCGAGTCGCGCGGCGGCCGCGGCGAGCGCGGCGTGGCCAACGTCCCACAGTTCGAAGTCGGGCTCAGCCGGGGCCGACGTTCTGGTGAACGCGTGCGACGGGCGCCCGCCGAAAAAGACCAGCGCGGTCTCGCCGTCCTCCACCCGCGCGTCGTCGGGCCGTACGGTCGGCACACCGGCGCCGGCCAGATCCGCCAGGTAGCGCTTGTCGACGTTCCACGCCACCACCTCGGACGCGTTGAGCAGGTTAGGCACCCGCGTCGTCCACGCCAGGAACTCCTCGAGCCGGTCGACGTAGTCCCGTGTCGCGCGCAGGATCACCAGATCCGCGCCCAGCGTCGCCGGGTTGTCCCACGACATCCAGCGCGCGTGCAGACCACGGCTGCGCAGCGCCTCGACCAGGTCGGCGTCGTCACCGTCGCCGTCGGGCAGCGCGGGGCATCCGGCCAGCACGATGCGCGGATGGAAGACATCCGGCCGGGCGAGCCTCATCCCGGCAGGATAGACGGCAGGATAGAGACATGCGTGCCATCGAAATCACCGAGACCGGCGGACCGGAAGTCCTGACCTACCTCGACAGGCCACAGCCGACCCCCGGGCCCGGTGAGGTGCTGATCAAGGCCGAGGCGATCGGGGTGAACTTCCTCGACACCTACTTCCGCTCCGGGCTGTACCCCCGCGAGTTGCCATTCGTCATCGGCAACGAGGTCTGCGGGGTGGTCGAAGCGGTCGGTGCCGACGTGGCGGCGCTGTCGGTGGGCGATCGGGTGGTCACGGCGCAGGCCGACGGCGCCTACGCCGAGTACAGCGTGGCACCCGCGGACTTCTGCGCCTACGTGCCCGACGGGGTGAAACCCGACGCCGCGGCGGCCGCCCTGCTCAAGGGCATGACCGCGCACTATCTGATCAACTCGGTCTACCCGGTTCAGCAGGGCGACGCCGTGTTGGTGCACGCCGGCGCGGGCGGCGTCGGGCTCATCCTCACCCAATGGGCCACCAGCCGGGCCGCACGCGTCATCACCACGGTGTCCACCCCGGAGAAGGCCGAACTGTCCCGGCAGGCCGGAGCCGTCGAGGTGCTCGACTATCCCGACGATCCGCAGGAGTTCGGCGCCAAGATCAAGGACCTCACCGGCGGCGGTGTCGCCGCGGTCTACGACGGCGTCGGCAAATCCACCTTCGACGCCAGCCTGGCCAGCGTCGCCATTCGCGGCACCGTGGCGCTGTTCGGCGCGTCCAGTGGCCCCGTCCCACCATTCGACCCGCAGCGGCTCAACGCGGCGGGCTCGGTGTTCTTGACCCGTCCGACGCTCGTGCACTACACCCGAACACCAGACGAGTTCGCCTGGCGCGCAGGTGAACTCCTCAGCGCGATCAGCAAGGGCACCATCGCGATCACGGTCAGCGAACGCTACCGCCTCGAGCACGCCGAGCAGGCCCATCGGGACCTGCAGGGCCGCAAGACCGTCGGGTCGGTGGTGCTGGTGCCTTAACCGCCGGGCGCGGGAGCGGGCTCGGCGGGCGCAGGCGGCGGCGGAGCGGCATTGCGGTCGTAGACCAGGTCGAACAACTGCTCCGACGGGCAGGGCTCCATGAATTGGACGCGCCGCGTGCCGGTCAGATGCGGTATCGGTTCCGCGGTCGCCTCCGGTGGCAGCATCACCTCATCGAACAGCACCGACTGCACGGGCTCTCCGCTGTCACACTGTCTTTCGGGCCGATTGAACTGGAACGTCCACTTGTCGCCCGCGAACGTCAACGGGGTGATCTGCGTCTGGTTGTCGGTGTTCGTCGTCTTCTGAGTGCTCGCGCATTCCTCGGTGTTGCGCACGCAGTAGGTGGCGACGTCGACGGTGAGCACGCCGGGTTCGCCCTGCGGCGGCCGGAAGGTCACGGTCTGCTGATATGCGCCCTGGAAGCCCTCGGGCCTGGTCGGTTTGCGCGCGTCCAGCGTCGACGGATCGGTCACGTCGACGCCGTCGGGCAGGTCACCTTCACGCGCCACCGTCAGCGGCATCTGCAATACCCAGGGACAGTCGGCGCCCGTGGTGATCTCGGTCCAGGTGCCGGCCAGCGTGTCATCCGGCCCCGGTTCGAGCACCCAGCTGCCCAGCACCCGGGCCGGTTGTCCGCCGACGTTGCACTTGCTGTCCTCCCCCAGCACCATCACCCATTTGCCGTTGATGAAGTCGAGCGTGGTGCGGGTGTCGGTGGCGGATCCGTCATTGTTGAGCCTGGTGGCCGTGGCGACACAGCCGTCGTCGTCGCAGTGCGAGCGGAACGCCCAGCGCCGGCTGAAGGGTTCGTTCTCCGGCGAGGGCTGGCCGAGGGCTGTGCGCTTGGGAGCGTCGAAATCCAGCCGGTAGAGACCGGTGAGCCAGGGTCCGTCCGGGCGGGCGGTGGGTTCGGGCTCACCGCTGTCGCCGTCGCCGCCCGACGAGCACCCTGCCACCACCGCGACGGCCATCACCGCCACCGCAACGCCTCGATACACCGACACGGTCATCCTCTCGTCAAAGTAAGGGAGCTTTGCCGAACCAAGCCGTGGAAAACCCTAGCGGTCTCAGGCCGGTGATGTGCGGATTCCGGGGCGTCAGACCGGGTGTCAGATAAGGGTGGGCAGGGCCAGCGCCGAGTCAATCGCCAACGCGCAGAACAGCACTGCCAGGTAGTTGTTCGACTGCAGGAACAGTCGCAGCGGTTTGACCGGTTCGCCGCGGCGCACACCGTTTTGAAGTTGGTGTGCCATCGCCAGGAACCAGGCGCCCGCCAGGATCGCCACCGACAGGTAGAGCCAGCCGGTGGCCGGTGTCAGCGCCAGCGTGGCCGCGACCGTGAGCCACGTGTAGATCACGATCTGCTTGGTCACCTGCCGTTCGGTGGCCACCGCGGGCAGCATCGGCACACCGGCCGCGCGGTAGTCCTCCTTGTAGCGCATGGCCAGCGCCCAGGTGTGCGGCGGTGTCCAGAAGAAGATGATCGCGAACATCACCAGTGCGGGCCACTGAATGGTCCCGGTGACCGCCGACCAGCCGATCATCACCGGCATGCACCCGGCCGCGCCGCCCCAGACCACGTTCTGAGAGGTGCGGCGCTTGAGCACCAGCGTGTAGATCAGCACGTAGAACGCGATCGTCGCGCCGGCCAGGTGCGCCGAGAGCATGTTCGTCGTCCACCACAGCCAGAAGAACGAGGCCACCGACAGGGCCAGCCCGAACACCAGCGCATGGCTGCGGGGCACAGACTCGCGCGCCAGCGGCCGGCGCTCGGTGCGCTTCATCTTCTTGTCGATGTCGGCGTCGGCCACGCAGTTCAGCGTGTTCGCGCCCGCCGCCGCAAGCAGCCCGCCGATCAGGGTGTTCATGATCAGCAGCGGGTCCACCGTGCCGCGGTTGGCCAGCAGCATCGCCGGGATCGTGGTGACCAGCAGCAGCTCGATGACGCGCGGTTTCGTCAGTGCGACGTATCCGAGAACAGTGGTGCGCAGGCTCCGTGCCTCTGTGTTGAGGTGGCCTTCGCGAGTGCTCACGCAGTTACTCCTGGAAAAATGCCGACCGCGCTTCGTCCACTCGGCGCGACGTCTACTACAGACGATGGTAGACCCCGGGTAGATGGCGACCTAATCCTCCCCCGACGCGCCTGCCAAGCCGCGGCATCCAGCATTAGGGTGGACCGTGCGGTTTTCATGCGGACTACCCGGATACCGAAGTCAGCCCATCTAAGGAGTCGCCAGTGACCACACTCGACGAGATCTTTGCCCTGACCCGCCCGAACCACCCCGACGACTGGACGGACCTGGACACCGCCGCGGTGGACACCGTGCGGGTGCTGGCGGCGGATGCGGTGCAGAAGGTCGGCAACGGTCACCCGGGCACGGCGATGAGCCTGGCGCCGCTGGCGTACACGCTGTTTCAGCGTCAGATGCGGCACGATCCCAACGACGTCAACTGGCTGGGCCGGGACCGATTCGTGCTGTCCTGCGGGCATTCCAGCCTGACGCTGTACCTGCAACTGTTTCTCGGCGGTTTCGGTCTGGAGTTGTCCGACATCGAGGCGCTGCGGACCTGGAAGTCCAAGACGCCGGGGCACCCCGAGTTTCGCCACACCCGGGGTGTGGAGATCACCACCGGACCGCTGGGGCAGGGGCTGGCCTCCGCAGTCGGGATGGCGATGGCGGCGCGTTACGAACGCGGGCTGTTCGACCCCGACGCCGCCCCGGGCACCAGCCCGTTCGACCACTACATCTACGTGATCGCCTCCGACGGCGACATCGAGGAGGGCGTCACCAGCGAGGCGTCGTCGCTGGCGGGCACCCAGCAGCTGGGCAACCTGATCGTGTTCTACGACAGCAACCAGATCTCGATCGAGGACGACACCAACATCGCCCTGTCCGAGGACACCCCGGCCCGCTACCGCGCCTACGGCTGGCATGTGCAGGAGATCGAGGGCGGCGAGAACGTCACCGGCATCGAGGAGGCCATCGCCGAGGCGAAGCGGGTCACCGACAAGCCGTCGTTCATCGCGATCCGCACCATCATCGGCTATCCGGCGCCCAACCTGATGAACACCGGCAAGGCCCACGGCGCCGCGCTCGGCGAGGAAGAGGTCGCCGCGGTCAAGAAGATCCTGGGCTTCGACCCGGACAAGACCTTCGAGGTACGTCCCGAGGTGCTCGAGCACACCCGCAAGCTGACCGCGCGCGGCAAGGACGCCCACGACAAGTGGCAGACCGAATTCGACGCCTGGGCGCAACGCGAGCCCGACCGCAAGGCCCTGCTCGACCGGCTGACCGCCCAGGAGCTGCCCGAGGGCTGGGATGCCGATCTGACCCATTGGGAGCCGGGGTCCAAACCGCTGGCCACCCGCGCCGCATTCGGCCAGGTGCTCAACGACGTCGCACCCAAACTGCCCGAGTTATGGGGCGGCTCAGCCGATCTCGCGGGCAGCAACAACACCACGATCAAGGGGGTGCCCTCGTTCGGGCCGCCGTCGATCTCGACCAAGGAGTACACCGCCGACTGGTATGGCCGGGTACTGCACTTCGGGGTGCGCGAGCACGCCATGGGCTCGATCCTGTCCGGCATCGTGCTGCACGGTCCGACCCGCGCGTTCGGCGGCACCTTCCTGCAGTTCTCCGACTACATGCGGGCCGCGGTGCGGTTGGCGTCGCTGATGGTCATCGACACCATCTACATCTGGACACACGACTCGATCGGCCTCGGCGAGGACGGCCCCACCCACCAGCCCATCGAACACCTCGCCGCGCTGCGTGCGATCCCCAACCTCGCGGTGGTGCGTCCGGCCGACGCCAACGAGACCGCCTACGCGTGGCGCACCATCATCGAGCGCGGCGCGGAGAGCGGCCCCGTCGGACTCATCCTGACCAGACAGGGCGTTCCGGTGCTCGAGGGCACCGACGCCGAGGGCGTCGCCAGGGGCGGCTATGTCGTCGGCGGCAGGCCCGACGAGAACCCCGACGTGCTGCTCATCGGCACAGGCTCGGAGCTCCAGCTCTGTGTGGAGGCGCGGAAAATTCTGGCGGACAAGGGCGTTACCGCCAGTGTGGTGTCGATGCCGTGCGTCGAGTGGTTCGAAGCCCAGCCGAAGGAGTACCGGGACAGCGTGCTGCCGCCCGCGGTGTCGGCGCGGGTGGCGGTCGAGGCGGCGGTCGCGCAGAGTTGGTACAAGCTGGTCGGCGACACCGGCGAGATCGTGTCGATCGAGCACTACGGGGAATCCGCCGACTACAAGACCCTGTTCCGGGAGTACGGATTCACCCCTGAGGCAGTGGCGGCAGCGGCGCAACGGTCGCTGGACAACTGAAATCGAAAGGTAAGCACAATGGGTCAGAATCCCAATCTCGCGGCATTGTCCGCGGCGGGTGTGTCCGTATGGCTGGATGACCTGTCCCGAGACCGGTTGCAGACCGGCAACCTGCAAGAGCTCATCGACACCAAGTGTGTCGTCGGCGTCACCACCAACCCGTCGATCTTCCAGGCGGCGCTGTCGAAGGGCACCTCATACGACGCTCAGGTGCGGGAGTTGGCCGAGCGCGGCGCGGACGTGGACGCCACGATCCGCACCGTGACCACCGACGACGTCCGCAACGCCTGTGACGTCCTGGCCAAACAGTACGAGTTGTCCGACGGGGTGGACGGCCGGGTGTCGATCGAGGTGGACCCGCGGTTGGCCCACGACACCGACAAGACCATCCTGCAGGCCATCGAGCTGTGGAAGATCGTCGACCGGCCCAACCTGTTGATCAAGATCCCCGCCACGATGGCCGGACTGCCCGCCATCACCGCGGTGATCGCCGAAGGCATCTCGGTCAACGTGACGCTGATCTTCTCGGTCGAGCGCCACCGTCTCGTGATGGACGCCTACCTGGCGGGTCTGGAGAAGGCCAAGGAGGCCGGCCACGATCTGTCCAAGATCCATTCGGTGGCATCGTTTTTCGTTTCCCGCGTGGACACCGAGATCGACAACCGGCTGGAGAAGATCGGTTCCGACGATGCCCTCGCGCTGCGCGGTAAGGCGGGGGTGGCCAACGCCCGACTGGCCTACGCCGCCTACGAGGAGGTGTTCGTCGGAGGTTCGCGCTACGAGGCGCTCAAGGCCGACGGGGCCCGCGTACAGCGTCCGCTGTGGGCATCGACCGGCGTCAAGAATCCGGACTACTCCGACACCCTCTACGTCACCGAACTGGTGGCGCCCAACACCGTGAACACCATGCCGGAGAAGACGATCGACGCGGTCGCCGACCACGGTGTGATCACCGGCGACACGGTCACCGGCACGGCGCAGGAGTCCCAGGCGCTGTTCGACAGCCTGTCCGGAGTCGGGGTCGACCTGCCCGACGTGTTCCGCCTGCTCGAGGACGAGGGCGTGGAGAAGTTCGAGAAATCGTGGCTGGAGCTGCTCGAGGCCACCCAGGGTCAGCTCGACGCCGCCAAGAAATGACCGCGGCCGGCGAGCACGCGGCTTCGGCCGCTGCCGCGTGGCGTAATCCGCTGCGGGACAAGCGCGACAAGCGGATGCCACGCATCGCCGGTCCGTGCGGAGTCGTGATCTTCGGCGTCACCGGCGACCTGTCCCGCAAGAAGCTGATGCCGGCGATCTACGACCTCGCCAACCGCGGTCTGCTACCGCCCAGCTTCAGCCTGGTGGGCTTTGCCCGAAGAGACTGGGCCGACGAGGATTTCGGCAAGGTCGTCTACGACGCGGTCAAACAGCACGCCCGCACGCCGTTCCGCCAGGAGGTGTGGGACCGGCTGGCCGAAGGGTTCCGGTTCGTGCAGGGCACCTTCGACGACGAGGCCGCGTTCGGCCATCTCGCCGAGACGCTGGAGAAGCTCGACGCCGAACGCGGCACCGGGGGTAACCACGCCTTCTACTTGTCCATCCCGCCCAAGGCGTTTCAGGTCGTCTGCGAACAATTGCAGAAGTCGGGGTTGGCCCGGCCTCAGGCCGGCCGCTGGAGCCGGGTGGTGATCGAGAAACCGTTCGGTCACGACCTGGACAGCGCCCGCGAACTCAACGGCGTCGTCAACAGCGTGTTTCCCGAGGAGGCGGTGTTCCGCATCGACCACTACCTGGGCAAGGAGACCGTTCAGAACATCCTGGCGCTGCGGTTCGCCAACGAGTTGTACGAACCGATCTGGAACAACAACTACGTCGACAGTGTGCAGATCACCATGGCCGAGGACATCGGCCTCGGCGGCCGCGCCGGCTACTACGACGGGGTCGGTGCGGCGCGCGACGTGATCCAGAACCACCTGCTGCAACTGCTCGCGCTGACCGCGATGGAAGAGCCCGTGAACTTCGGCCCGCGGGAACTGCAGGCCGAGAAGATCAAGGTGCTCTCGGCCACCGAATTGCTGCAACCCCTGGATATCACGACCGCGCGCGGTCAGTACGCGGCGGGTTGGCAGGGCAGCCAGAAGGTGGTCGGCTTGCTCGAAGAAGAGGGGTTCTCCAAAGATTCCCGCACCGAGACCTATGCGGCGATCACCCTGCAGATCAACAACCGGCGCTGGGCGGGGGTGCCGTTCTTCCTTCGTTCCGGGAAACGGCTGGGGCGCAGGGTGACCGAGATCGCGCTCATCTTCAAGCGGGCCCCGCATCTGCCGTTCGACAAGACCATGACCGAGGAGTTGGGTCAGAACGCACTGGTGATCCGGGTACAGCCCGACGAGGGCATCACCACGCGCATCGGCTCCAAGGTGCCCGGCAGCGCAATGGAAGTGCGCAATGTCAACATGGACTTCTCCTACGGGTCGGCGTTCGCCGAGGACTCTCCCGAGGCCTACGAGCGGCTGATCCTCGACGTGCTGCTCGGCGAGCCGTCGCTGTTCCCGGTCAACCAGGAAGTCGAACTGTCCTGGGGGATCCTCGATCCGGTGCTGGACCACTGGGCATCGCACGGCAAGCCTGACCCCTATGAGTCCGGCACCTGGGGACCGGCGTCGGCCGACGACATGATGCACCGGATGGGCCGGGAATGGAGGCGCCCGTGATCGTCGACCTGCCGAACACCACCACCAACAACATCAACAAGAGGATCACCGCCCTTCGCGAGGAGGGTGGGGCGCTGACATTGGGACGGGTTCTCACGCTGGTGATCTCGCTGGACTCCGACGACTTCCTCGAGGGGTCCATCGAGGCCGCCAACTTCGCCAGCCGCGAGCACCCGTGCCGGGTGATCGTGGTGGCCCCTGGCGAACCCGGCGAGGGCGAACCGCGACTGGACGCCCAGTTGCGGGTCGGCGGCGACGCCGCCGCCGGGGAGATCGTGGCATTGCGGCTACACGGCGAACTCGCCGAGCACGCAAGCAGCGTCGTGCTGCCCTTCCTGCTTCCCGACACCCCGGTGGTGGTCTGGTGGCCGACCACCGCGCCCGCCGTTCCGACCCAGGACCCGTTGGGGAAGTTGGCGATTCGGCGGATCACCGACGCCACCAGTTGCCCCGAGCCGTTGGCCACCATCAAGAGCCGACTGCAGGGCTACGCCGACGGTGACACCGACCTCGCGTGGAGCCGTATCACCTACTGGCGCGCACTGCTGGCCGCCGCCGTCGACGAGTTGCCGCATGAACCGATCACCTCCGCGTTGGTGTCCGGACTGCCGACCGAGCCGGCGCTCGACATCCTGGCGGGGTGGCTGGCCGCGCGCATCGACGGACCCGTGCAGCGCGCCGAGGGCGAACTGAAGGTGGAACTGGTCCGCACCAGCGAAACCATCACGCTGCGGCGGCCACAGGACGGCGTCACCGCCACGCTGACCCGGGCCGGGCGGCCCGAGGCGCGAATTCCACTGGCGCGCAGAGAGACCAAGGAATGCCTCGCCGAAGACCTGCGCAGGCTTGACGCCGACGAGATCTACCACGAAGCGCTGAAGGGCATCGATAAGGTGCAGTACATATGAACACCGTCATCGAGAAGTTCCCCGACCCCCCCACCCTGATTCAGGCCGCCGCCGACCGCCTGGTCGGCGCGATCACCGACGCCCTCGGCGAGCGCGACCGCGCGCTGATCGTGCTGACCGGTGGCGGCACCGGCATCGGCCTTTTGGAGCGCGTCCGCGCGCAGGCCGACCGGATCGACTGGTCGAAGGTGCACCTGTTCTTCGGCGACGAGCGATTCGTCCCCGCGGCCGACGACGAGCGCAACGAGAAGCAGGCCCGCGAGGCGCTGATCGACCACATCGACATCCCCGCGGCCAACGTGCACGCGATGCCGGCCAGCGACGGTGAGTTCGGCGACGATCTCGATGCCGCCGCCGCGGCCCATCAGCGCGCGCTGGCCGCCGCCGCGGACGCGGGCCAATCGGTCCCGGATTTCGACGTGCACCTGCTGGGTATGGGCGGCGAGGGCCACGTGAACTCGCTGTTTCCGGACACTCCCGCGGTGCGCGAGACCGACCGCATGGTGGTGGGCGTGCCCGACTCCCCCAAACCGCCCCCGCGGCGGATCACGTTGACACTGCCCGCCGTTGGCCGCTCCAGGGAGGTCTGGCTGGTGGTCGCCGGCGCGGCCAAGGCCGATGCGGTGGCCGCTGCGGTCGGCGGCGCCAAGCCCGAAGAGGTGCCCGCTGCCGGCGCGGTGGGGCGCGAGCGCACGGTCTGGCTGCTCGACGAGGAGGCCGCGGCCAAGTTGTAGGCACGGCTCAGTCGCGGCCGGCGGTCAGCCGGTCGGCGCGTGCGTCGTGAACGCCTGCGGCGTAATCGGGTGTCTGGGTGCGGTCGTGCGCGGCGGGTCTGGCGCTGCGCGGGTCGGCCGGGCACTGGCGCGGCGGCACGCCCGTTGCATCGTTGTTCACAGTTGGTCAGACGCCGGCTTTGCCCCGGCGGTTCCCGGTCTGCGGTAATAATTACCGACATGGCAGACAAGGGTGGCAAGCCGGCACGCACCGGTCCGGAACGGATCAGAAAGCTCGCGCAGGCCGCGCTGAACGCCGATGTCACCGTCGAGCAGGTCGACACCATCCTGGAGGGCCTCAGCGAGACGCTGATCGACCTGAACAGTTCGACGGAGAACCTCGATGCGACGCTCGAGCGGTTCAACGACACGATCAATCAGATCAACGAACTCGCGCCGCGACTCAACGCCGTCGTGGACCGGATGGAGGGCATCGTCGAGCGTGTCGAACGCATCGTCGGCATCGGCGAATCGGTGATGTCACCGCTGGCGGCCACCGAACAGGCCGTTCGCGGCGCGCTGAACAAGGTCCGCCGCAGCGCCGGACTATAGGCACGCCTGCCGGTCAGCCGCTGTTGCGCAAGGCGGTGGCCAGCCCACTCATGGTGAGCAGGATGCCGCGCTGCACAAGCTCGTCGGTGTCACCGGATCGGTAGCGACGCAGCAGCTCCACCTGCAGGTGGTTCAGCGGCTCGAGGTAGGGGAACCTGTTGAACACCGAACGTGCCAGCGCAGGGTTGTCGGCCAGCAGATTGTGCTGGCCGGTGATCAGCTTGTGCATCCGGATGGTGCGGTCGTGCTCGGCGACGATCTTCTCGAACACCCGCCTGCGCAGCGCCTCGTCCTCGACCAGCTCGGAGTATCGTGCGGCCAGTCCCATGTCGGATTTGGCGAGCACCTGAGCCATGTTCGACAGGACGGTGCGAAAGAACGGCCACCGCCGAAACAAATCCTGCAGCACCTGCAGCTGCGCGTCGTCGCCGGCGATGTACTCCTCGAACGCCGTACCCGTCCCATACCAGCCGGGAAGCATCACCCGCGACTGGCTCCAGGCCAGCACCCACGGGATCGCCCGCAGATCGGCGATCGACGTGGTGGGTTTGCGCGACGTCGGCCTGCTTCCGATGTTGAGTGCGCCGATCTCGCTAACCGGTGTGGACAAGGTGAAGTAGTCGACGAAACCCGGTGTGTCGTGCACCAGTTCGGAGTAGGCGCGACGAGCGCGGGCGGCCAGATCGTCGAGCACCCGGTAGGCGGGCTCCGCATCATCGCCGAGGCCTTCCACGTCGAGCAGTGTGGCCTCCAGAGTCGCGGCCAGCAGTGTCTCGAGGTTGCGGTGCGCGCTCTGCGGTTCGGCGTACTTGGCGGCGATCACCTCACCCTGCTCGGTGAGCCGCAGAGATCCGTTCACCGCCCCCGGTGGCTGCGCGAGGATGGCCTCGTAGCTCGGGCCGCCGCCACGCCCGACGGTACCGCCGCGACCGTGGAAGAGCCGCAACCGGATTCCCGTCTTGCGCGCCGAGGCGACCAGATCGAGCTCGGCACGGTACAGCGCCCAGTTCGCCGCCAGGTATCCGCCGTCCTTGTTGGAGTCGGAGTAGCCCAGCATCACTTCCTGGTTGTCGCGGCGCGCCGAGACCACCGCCCGGTACGTCGGCACCTGCAAAGCGGCTTCCAGCACCGAGGCGCCGCGCTGGAGGTCTTCGATCGTCTCGAACAGCGGCACGATGCCCACCGGCGCATAGCCGGGCCTCACCGAGACATCCAGCAGGCCAACCTCTTTCAACAGCACCGCCGCCTCGAGGAAGTCCGAGACCGACTCGCACATCGAGATGATGTAGTTGGGCACCGCCTGCGGTCCGAACACTCGCACCGCGCGCGCGGCAGCGGCCATGATGTCGAGTTCTTTGCGAGCGAGTTCGGAAAGATCGGCGTCGCGTGTCACCAGCGGTCGCCTGGTGGCCAACTCGGCGGCCAGCAATTCGACGCGGTCCTGTTCGGCCAGCGACCGGTAGTCCGGGTGCACACCGGCCCACGCCAGCAGCTCGGCGGTCACCTCCTCGTGCACATCGGAGTTCTGCCGCATGTCCAGCCCGCACAGATGAAAGCCGAACACCCGCACTGACTCTCGCAGCACAGCCAACCGGTCGTCGGCCAGCACGGCGCTGCCGTTGGCGCGCAGCGAAGCATCGACGACGTCCAGTTCGGCGAGGAGCTCGCGCGATGTCTGGTAGCGCGGCAGCCCGAGATCGAGCTCGTGCTCGGACCGGCGGTCGAGGATCTCGATCGCGGTGCTGGTGAGCCGGCCCCGAATGGCGCGCAGCGCCCGGCGGTACGGTTCGTCGGCGCGCGCCGGCTCGGCGCAGTTCTCGGCAAGCGCCCTCAGCTCGTCACTGGTGGTCACCAGCCGCCCCGACATCGACAGCTCCTCCTCCAACGCAGCCAGTTCGCCGAAGTAGTGATCCAGTGCGGTGAATGCGGCCTCGCCGGTGGCCAGGCGCACCACATCGCCGGTGACGTTCGGGTTGCCGTCGCGGTCACCGCCGATCCAGGAGCCCGGCCGCAGGATGGGCTCTTCGAGCAGCCGGGCATCGGGCCAACGCTTCGAAAGTGCCGTGCGCACCTCGGCGTTGACCCGCGGGACGACCTCGAAGAACGACGCCGGGTAATACCGCAGCCCGGTCTCGATCTCGTCTTGGATCTGCAGCCGCGACAGCCTGACCAGGGCGGTCTGCCACATCGTCAGGATGTGTCTGCGCAGTTCGTCTTCGATGTCGTCGTGGCCGTGTAAGCGCTGACGCATCAACTCGGTGATCCGGTGCTGGGTGTGGAAGATGGTGCGCCGCCGCGTTTCGGTGGGATGTGCGGTGATCACCGGCGACACCACTGCGTCGGCCAACGATTCGGCCACTCTGTCCGAATCGAGTTGGGCCGAATCGAGTTTCAGATAGGTGGCGGCGAGGCTGCTGGGCTGCGGGGGTTCACCGGCGGCGACGTGCACCGCGCGTCGCCGCTCGCGGTGGATGTCCTCGGCGACGTTGGCCAACAGCGCGAAATGGGTGAACGCGCGGATGACCGGGATCGCCTTGCGGATGGCGATGCCGTCGAACATGTTCGCCAACTCGGCGCGGTCGATTTCGGAGCGCCGGACCCGGAACGACTCGACGCGGGCGCGCTCGACGAGATCGAAGACCTCCTCACCGTTCTGCTCGCGGATGGTGTCGCCGAGTATGTCCCCCAGCAACCGGATGTCCTCGCGCATCGGCTCGGTGGCCTCACGGCCGACTTCGGTGCGCAGTACCGAGCCGATCGGCTCGAGATCGTCGACCATGGGTTCCAGTATCGGCCCAGGAACGACGGGTCGCACAGCCAGGTTCTTGCGTATTCAATAAATCCCGGGGTTAATTTGATCATTCGCAGAAAAGCGCCGCGCCGGTGCGCGCACGATATCGACATGGTCTGTCACTGAATTTCGACAACTTCGCAGGAGGCCATCATGGCCACGACCATAATCAACCCGCGTTGCTCCCACCGGCGGCCCGGCCGGCACCGCCTCGTTCCGTCCGCGGTGTTCGCCGCGGCAGTCGTACTCTCGGCGAATGCGATCGCCGCCGCCGCACCCGACGACGGCTCGTGGGACATCGAGGCATACGACAACTGCATGAAGCAGACGGTGCGCAACGCCGACTTGTGCTGTGTCGACTCGGGCGGGGTGCCCACCTCGGATCCGGACGACACGCAGGCCGACGGGTCGCCGAACTGCTATGCGCCAGCCGCCCAGGCCCAGACCGCTGAGCAGCCGGGCGCGCCGCCGCAGTTACCGCCGGGAATGGTCATCGGCCAGTTGCCGCCTGCCGTGGTTGCGCCGGTGGCGCCGGGCGTTGCACCGAACCCCGGGACGGCGCCGATCGCGACGCCGTCGGTAGTCGCGCCCGGTTAGCCGTATTTGATCATCAGGCCGACGCCGACGATCGACACCAGCCAGATTCCGGTGACGAACAGGGTCAGCCGGTCGAGGTTCTTCTCGACCACCGTCGACCCCGACAGGCTCGACTGAACGCCGCCGCCGAACAGGCTGGACAGACCGCCACCCTTGGCGCGGTGCAGCAGCACCAGGAGCACGACCAGCACGCTGGTGACAATCAGCGTGATCTGCAGGGCCAGTTCCATGGCCGCTACCCTACCGGAGCCGTCATGGCAGCGGCCCTCCGGCGGCGATGGCCGACAGCGTCGCGAACTGCTCGCCGTCCAGCGACGCCCCGCCGACCAATGCGCCGTCGACATCGTCCTGAGCCACGATCTCGCCGACGTTCTTGGCGTTGACCGATCCACCGTAAAGTATCCGCACCTCGGCCGCGTGCTGCGGCGACGCCAACTTGCCCAGCTCCTCGCGGATGGCCTGGCAGACCTCCTGCGCGTCGGCGGCGCTGGCCACCCGGCCGGTGCCGATCGCCCACACCGGCTCGTAGGCGATCACGGCCTGCCCGATCTGCTCGGCCGACAGCCCCGCCAGCGAACCACGCAACATCTCGAGGTTGTGCTCGACGTGGTTGCCCGCCTCCCGCACCTCGAGCTGTTCGCCGATGCAGACGATCGGGACCAGGCCATGTCGGAACGCGGCGGCAGCCTTCGCGGCGACCAGTGCGTCGTCCTCGTGGTGATAGGTGCGGCGCTCGGAGTGGCCGACGACGGCGTAGGTGCAGCCCAGCTTCGCCAGGAACGCGCCGCTGATCTCGCCGGTGTAGGCGCCCGAATCGTGCTGAGACACGTCCTGGGCCCCGTAGGTCAGCCGCAGCTTGTCGCCGTCGACGAGCGTCTGCACGCTGCGCAGGTCGGTGAACGGCGGCAGCACCGCGACGTCGACCTTGTCGAAGTACTTCTCCGGCAGCGAGAACGCGATCTTCTGCACCAGCGCGATCGCCTCGAAATGGTTGAGGTTCATCTTCCAGTTGCCGGCGATCAGCGGCTTGCGGGTCATGTCGTGGGCCTCTCTCAATACTGCAGCCGTAGCTAGGGGCTGTTGTGTTTCGGCGTGTCACCGCGGCTCATAGCGTAGACCCTGATCGGTGGTACAGGGAGTTCTCGGCGGTGTTGTATCGCATCACGGCGCGATTCACCCGGTGTGAGCCGCCACGGTTTCAGGCTAAGTGCT